>DFBV01000258.1:3273-6507 GCA_002366755.1 Anaerolineales bacterium UBA3071 | reverse complement strand
ATCTCCACCCGCCCCTTGAAGGAAATGGCACCCACGGCGGTTTCCACAGACCCCTCGGCTGAGCCGTACAGAAGCTGGCCTATCCGATCAGGTCCCACGTACAGCAGCACCGCCGCTACCGCCACTATCGCCAGGAGCGGCAGGGCCAGGCCAACCACCCGCTGCCAGCGCCGCTGGCCGCTTAGTCCCCACAAAGTACCGAATGCCAGCACGCCGGCTGCTCCTCCGATCCAACCCCCACGCGACTGCGTGAGAAAGAGCGTAATGCCCCAGACAACCACCCCGGCCAGCCCCAAGAGCGACAGCAGCCAACGGCGCCCAAAGCGTTTGCCACCCAAGAGAGCCGCCAGGGCCACTGGCAGGAGCAGAACCAACGTCCCGGCCAATTGGTTGGGGCTGATCCCTCCCGCTGGCGTGCCTGGCAGGCGCATCACATGCTGCGGCAATCGATCCAGCCAGGCCTGCAACACCCGAACCTTCGCAGGCCATTGAAGGTCGAGCATTCCCAGCGCCCACACCCCCATCCCCGCCAGAATCACTCCTCCCAGGGCAAGTGCTACGCCCCGTGTCCCCCGCGTCTGCGCCACCGCCCGGAACACTGCTAACCCCAGGACGAGCCCCGTGGCCTTGGCCACAGTCAGAGATGGCAGCGTGGTGATCAGAGTACCGACGCCCACCATCACGATGAAGAGCAACAAGGCCCCGTTGAAGGGCGTCACCGGCCAGGGCTGCCTCCGAATCAGTGCGATGAGCCAGAACATACACAGCAGCCCTAGCACCAGGAGAGTGACCTGCGGTTTCATGGTGGGGAGGAGCAGAAAGGGTGCCGCCAGTGCCAGCAGGCCCCATTCCACTGCCAACCACATCCTCTGCTGGGGAAGCCGGTTCATCAGTTCAGTCCTCATGTTCATCTTCTTCTTCCCGCCGCACCCGGTTTTCGCAACAGGACGCCAGCGGCCAGTGACAACAGCCGCGGCTGCGCGAAAGGCAGACTCCAGAAGGCTCTGACCATCTCATCCCGATTGCGAGTCTCCAGGATGTCTTTGATCCTGCGGTTCAGGGAGTGCAGCAGAGTATCATAGTCAGCATCAGTGAAGCGGTCCAGGATGCTGCGCATAAGAAGATGCAGGTCCAGTTCACGCTTGAGCTCTCGCAGCTCCTGTCGGTAGCTGTTTCGGCCCAGGACCGCATCGACCGCGGCCCGGGCTCCCCGTAAACCTGTCACCACGCCGCCCACAGTGGTCATCTTCACCTGACCTGCGGCGTCTCCCACGAGCAGGACGCGGCTGCCCCCGACTTCGGCCCACGGGCGGGATGAGAAGCGATGCGCTGCCACCGGCGCTGCCTGGTACTCCAGAGGCTCAAAGCCCTGGGCGCCGAGAAAGCGCGCCAGCCGCTCCTTCACCTCTGCCGCCTCCTCGCCAATCAACCCCACAACAGCCCGCTCCTTCGATTCCGGAATCAGCCAGTAGAAGAACCGAGTGTCGCCTCGCTCGAACCACACTCGCACCGTGTGGGGGTCTGCCTTTGGGGGAAGGGCTACGAGCGCCTGCAAGAGAGCTACCGAGTCTCGCTGCTTCGGAGCGGCTGCCTGGGCCACCTGGCTACGCACGCCATCAGCCCCAATCACCAGAGCAACCCGTTCCTCTCGTTGGTAGTCGCTCGTGGCGTCCACAAATCGCAGCCGCAGTTCCCCATGACCGCCGCCGGCAGCGCCATCGAAGCCGACGAATCGCTGGCCGGACACGATTTCCGCCCCCGCTCTCTGCGCCCGCTCGGCCAGCAGCCCTACTAGGCTCTCCCGCTCGATGATGAGATCGGGTTTCCGCAGGGTGATCCGTGCGGAAGCGCCACGAGAGATCAGCTCGATATGATGCACCTGGTTGACTATCGCCTCCGTGGGCACGAAACCCAGCACCTGAGGGAGGCGACTGGTGACGATGAGCGTTCTCGGCAGGGCATTGAATGACCCATTTGCCTCGTAGACACGAACCGACAGGCCCCTTTCGGCCAACAAGGCCGCGGCAAACAGCCCCGCGGTTGATGCTCCAACTACGGCGATACTCTTCGGATGTGTGGAAAGCGACAAATGAGACGTACTCTGTGTCATAAATGCACCCTCTGGATCGTTCATCGGGCTTTAGCCCAGGTCACTGGCTGAGTTCCGGCGAGATAGCGCCAGAAGCCCGCCAACGCCGCAGCGTTGGCGAAGCAGAAGTAGAACATCGAGTGCAGCGGCCCGCCACGTATTCCAAGCCGTGTGAGCCCGTATCCAAGCAGCGCGGCCGCATAGAAGGCCGTCTGCGCCAGGAATAGGAACCGGTAGAGTGGCTGCCCCACCAACAGCAGATTGAGGCCATAGATCACCGGCAGCAAGAAGGGCGTGACCGCCCAACGTAGGACGCGATGTGAGCAGTATTGCCACGCCACCCATCCATGTGCGGGATTGAGCAAGCTGCGCAGTCGCACCATGGCCTGGAAACCACCCGCCGCGATGCGAGTTCGCCGCCGCCAGTCGCCCGCCAGCGAGGGAGAGGCATCTTCGGTAGCCACAGCTTCTGACTCGTACACCACCCGCCAGCCCGCTTCCACCAACCGCAGCGAGAGCACGAAGTCCTCTATCACCGAGTCTTCCTCCGTTGGCCGGAACAGCTCTCGCCGCACAGCAAAGAACTCCCCCGCAGCTCCCATGACGGAAGTCAGCGCGCTGTCACACCGTTTGAGATAGGATTCGTAGCGCCAATAGAGCCCTTCACCGCCACCCTGCACCTGCTTCTCACCGGATACGCCCCCCACCTCAGGGTCAGCGAAGCTACGCACTAGCGCACGCAAGGCTCCAGGTTCGATCATCGTGTTGGCATCGGAGAAGACGAGGATCTCGCCGCTCACTAGCGGGACTACGCGGTTGATGGCAGCCGCCTTGCCCTGCCGCTGCGGTTCATGGTACAGTCGTACGCCCCGCTCGGCATAGGAAGACACGACGTCAACCGTCCCATCGTCGGAGCCATCGGTGATCACGACGACTTCCAGACGATCCGCGGGGTAGTCCAAACTCAGGCTGTTCTCTATCTTGCGTGCAATGACGGAGGCCTCGTTGTAGGCAGGGATGATCAGCGTCGCTGGCGGCGTGGTCTCTGCCCGCTGAACGGGGCGCTCCATAGCTCGGGCCAGCAGTCCAATCAGCAGCGGATAGCCCAGGAAAGTGTACACCATGACGCCGACTGCCAGCCAGAA
>DFBV01000258.1:551-3189 GCA_002366755.1 Anaerolineales bacterium UBA3071 | reverse complement strand
TCACCAATGCCAAAGACGACCAGGGCCTGGATGCACAGGTAGTGATACACCCCGATGCGCCCAGGCGATGAAGGCACCGCAACCCCAAGTTGAAGAACGGCCAGGAGGAAGAGCGCAGGCAGCACAGACAGTCGCTCGCCGATGGCCCCCAGCAAGACGCAGTTCACAGACGTGTAGGTGATCCAGATTACCACCGAGCAGGCCAGTGCGGCCAGCAACGCCGGACGCCCAAGCACATCAAGGCTGTACAAAGCCTGGCGGGCTCCGGTCAGAATGCGCTGGACCATCGGGCGGCGCCAGCGAGTCTGTAGTGCTTCCAACACGCCAGCGAACCACCTCCGCGCGATCACCAGCGCTGCTACAACCACCAGGGCTCCAGCGGCGGTGATCACCAAGGCCTCGCCCGACCCTCGCCACCAGGATGGCAGTGTCACCTGGCACAGTAGCAGCACAACCACCGCGGCCAGCATCAGCAAATCGAGGGCGATCTCCACCATCAGTGTGCCCAGCACGTAGGTGGTCCTTCTCTGTCCTGCCAAGGTCGCGCGCACCAGATCACCCAATCGCGGCGCCGGCGCCAGGACGTTCACGGCCTGCCCGATGAGCATCGCCCTGATCAGTTGCCCGAAAGGAGGAGCAGGATACGTACGGAACATCAGCCGCCAACGGAGCGCACGAAGGGGCACACTGGCCAGGTTAAGCAATGTCGCCGCCAGCACCCACCGGTAGTCCATCTCCTTGAGAGCTGTTCCTACGTCCGCCCAATCTACCGTGTACGCCAGCCATGCCAGACAGACCAAACCAAGCAGAATGCCCAACCAGAACCGCCAGTTCTTGCGCAAAGTGACTGCCGGACTCACCATATGCTTCAGATTCCACCATCCTAGCACAAAAGCGGGCGACAGCATTGCCCCAGACGCAACACTCCCGCCCTCAGCACTCGTATCTATCGCCCCCTAAGGGCGAAACTGTCCACAACGGTCTTGAGGAGAATCACCAAGTCGAGCCAAAGGGACTGATGCTTGATGTAGTACAGGTCGTACTGCAGTTTGATAACAGCGGCCTCTCTTGAGCTACCATAGCCTTGGTTGACCAAGGCCCAACCAGCCATGCCAGGCCTGGCAGCATGACGCACGCGGAAGAAGGGGATCTCTTGAGCCAGTTCCTCCACGAACTCGGGGCGCTCAGGCCGGGGGCCAACGGCGCTCATCTCACCCTTCAGGATGTTGAGGAATTGGGGGAATTCGTCCACGTGGGTCTTGCGTAAGAAGCGACCAACGCGGGTCGCCCGCTGGTCATCCTCCCGTGCCCATATAGCCTCGCCCTTCTCCGCGTCGGGCACCATGGAGCGGAACTTGTAGGCCTGGAAACGACGACCGCCTTTGCCTACCCGCTCCTGCGCGTAGAAGATGGGCCCAGGGCTGTCCAGGTAGATGGCAGCAGCGATCACCGGAGTGGCCATGCCTAGCAACAGAAGGCCCAGCGACGCCAGAACGACGTCCGTGAGACGCTTGATCACCGGCCACATGGTGCCGGTGCCGGGGTGGTGGACAGGCATGGCGACATACCAGTTGCCGCCCACGTGCTCTACAGGCACCCGGCCGGTCAGTTGCTCGTAGAGCACCGGCATGGCGATGATCTCCACCCCCAGTTCGAGGCAATCCATGAGGATCTGCAACAGCTCGCCGTTGACCTCGTGCGTGATAGCCAGGACGAGCGTTGTCACACGCTGCTCGGCAATCAGGCTCTTCAGCGCGTGACGATCCCCAATGACGTGCAAAGATGCCAGGGTGCCAACGGTGTGGGCCCCAAGGACATCTTGTGCTTCCCCCCCACCCGCTTCCACTCTCGCTTCACCCTCACTTCTCTCTCTGGCCTCTACCGCCGCCCCCTGTTTCACTGGATCATCATCCACGAAGCCAACAAGCCAGTACATGCCACCACCGTGCTCTGTGAGGAGCTGGGCGATAGTTCGCCCAGCCCAACCAGCGCCAACAATGAGCGCTCGGCAGTGAAAGAGAGGCTGGAACAGGGACAGCACGTAGAGCCCCCGTCCGGCCAAGAGGAAAGCGGTGGACAGAAACGGAAGAGCAAGGATGGAGAGAAAGCGACTTGGCAGAGCTGGCATCAGCGTAGGATTCAACAAGTAGTAAATGACACCGGTGAGCAGCCCCGCCCTGGTCACTGCTGGCGCCGCGGTAGAGAATCGACTGGACACCCGCAAGTCATAGGCATCGAAAGCATGCGCTATGGGAAGCCAAAGGACGTTCAGCAGCAGGAACCGGAAGGGGTGACGACTGAGCAGTTGCCAAACCAGGCCTTGGTCAGATCGCAGTGCCAATATCAAGAGCAGGGCACCGTTCACCGCTAGCAGATCAAGCCCTGTCAGAAGCAATCGCCGCTCAGAGAAAGGCAAAGGAAGATGAAACAGCGAGAATGGACGGCGTAGAACAGACAGCGGCGAATTGAACCACGCCTTGGCGCGGTCATCAGCTCCCGTACCGTTCTGATCGCCTTCGCCAGGATGTGCTGCCATGCTAGGACATGTGCTCCAGAACAATGCCTACGATCCGCTCCGCCGCATGCCCATCGCCATACGGGCTGACAGCGTGCGCCATGCGTCGGTACTCGCCTGCAT
>DFBV01000258.1:0-527 GCA_002366755.1 Anaerolineales bacterium UBA3071 | reverse complement strand
TCGGGGCGTTCCGTCTCGCGCCGCAGCACCAACACCGGCTTGCCGAGCGCAGGGGCTTCTTCCTGAATGCCCCCGGAGTCGGTCAGGATCACGTAGGCATGCTTCATCAAATGGGCAAAGGGTTCATACGGCAGCGGATCAAGCAGGTGGATCCGCTCGTGGCCATTCAGAATACGAAACACCGGCTCTCGTACATTGGGATTCATGTGCACTGGATAAACGACCTGGACATGCGGGTTACGCCGCACGATCTCTCGCAAGGCAGTGCAGATGCTTTCCAAGGGCTGACCAAGATTCTCACGTCGGTGTGCTGTCACCAGGATGAGAGGCGAAGAAGGCGAGGCAGAGGGTAAGGCGGTGTCTCCCCCCATCTCGTTGTTCCCTGGTCCCTCTCTCCCCCTAGCGATTCCCAGGCGTTCCAGTAACGCGAGCGTCTCGCCAGATGGCGGTTGCTCCACAGCCCACAACAGGGCATCTATGACCGTATTGCCGGTGATGAACACGGCATGTTCAGGGATGCCCTCTGC
>DFBV01000070.1 GCA_002366755.1 Anaerolineales bacterium UBA3071 | reverse complement strand
GGGGAGGGGAGTGCAATGGGGGTCGCGGCGGCCGGGGCGGTCGCGTTTGCGGCCTCGGCGTTCGTCGCGGGGGACAAAGCGGAGACAGTAGGGAGGGCTGTCGGGACCAATCTCTCGACTGGCGTCGGCTGCCCAGGAGAAGCGGAACGAAGACCACCGAACAGCCCAGCGCGGCAACTGGCGAGGAGCAAAAGCGCTCCGACCATGAATATGACAGCGCCCGCCAAAGCAATGCTCGGCGGGCACACTCTGTTCCGGCGGCCCATTGCTCCGTGTCCTTTGTCATCATTCATAGCCACTCCGACCCTCGAAGGGCCAAGGAGGTCGCGGTGTTGCTCTATTCCTGATGCTTCTAGCGTTTCTTGAGGAATGGCATCTTGTCCAGCCATCCTCGCTTCGACTTCCTACGCCGCTTGCGTTTGGCCAACCCTCGCCGAGTAACCCCAGCATCCACCACCAAGAGCACTCCATCAACCTGGGTGGACAGCACGGCGGCATCGGTGACAGCCAGGCAAGGTGGGCTATCGAAGATGAGCACATCTGCTTCAGAGCGTTGTAGATCACGTGATAGCTGCGAGCGTAGTCAGCCGGGGTGACGTTACCCTGTTGTGAGTCTGTTGTGCCGAATTCCTTTTCGCCGTGTTGGACCGGAATCAGTGTTCCGTGAGTTCTGTTTCGACCTTGTTTTCATCTTCCCTCCTTCTCAAAGTCTACTTTGCCCAATGGTGCCGATAGCAAGAGGAGCCCCCTGCATCTGCAATCTACACCATGTTACCACACCAATGCTAAATGCTCAAAAACGCAACACTGAACATTCATGAAGAGAAGCAGGCGTCGAAGAGGTGCTCGCAGGCGCGGCTGCCTCAGGAGCACCCTCTGCCCCCCTTGCCCGTTGCCAGGTCGGCACAGGCTTGACAGAGCAAGTGGATGGCCCGGCCGGAGCAGAAAACGGAGGCAAGAGATGAATCGTGATATCATCTCCCATGCGAATGGGCTGCTATGGTTGCTTCCTCAACAGAGAAACAATCCAGGCGATGGCAAAGATCCCAAGAATGGCGAACACTATCCAGACCATGGCCGGATAATGCGCGAAAAGCAGATGTCGCAGCAGGCCTACGCAGCCCAGCACAGTGAAGACTGCTTCCATCTTCACCAAAATGGCTACTTGTGCCCTTTCGGTGGCCTGCCAGCCACGGAAGGAACTCCAGGCCAGCGCCAGGAGCGCTGCCCCCAGCAACCGGCTGATGATGGGGTCAATGGGTGCCCAGCCGATCCATCCCAGGAAGCGTCCCGGGGCGATGAGCAACGGCACCCCGAAGAGGACCCCCACCACTGCGTGGACCAGAAACGTGTACTTGAGCGCTTTGGACATCGGAACATCTCTTTCTGGCCTTCAGATACAGGCCAATGACTGCTGCATCTTTGAGCGCTCTGATGAACGCTAAGAAACTGTTCGGGGCATGGTTCAGGTTAGGTTGACGCTTGAGTAGCATGCAGAGCAACAGCCGGCAATCGTAGAATTTGGCGATGTCTCAAGCACAGAATGGCCAGACCATTTCGGAATCCCGTGCTCAGGGTTTGGAGTCCCCAACTTGTTGGGGGCGCGGCGCAACGAACCCGAACAAGTTACGTAAGAGAGGATTTACCCCTCTAACTGGCAGAGGTGAGCTTCCATACCCTCGAGTTTCTCATCGAGGTCAATCCTCAAGTCTGCCAACGCCTGCTCCGAGGCAGGCGTAGACGAGGAACGCTGAACCGTGCCTTATTCGGGGTATGAAAAACGAACCGGCGCCCAGCCGCAGCGAGCTAAAGCTCAGGGTGAACAGATTGAGAGCACTGAAAGTAGTGCTTATCGTGTTGGTAATGCGCACCTTCAAAATTCCATTCGGCGGCCAAGCGGGCGGGGTCACCCGATTGCTTTGTTAACCCTCATAAGTGCGCAAGTGCGCACTACGAACCTCCTGTGATTTACCGAGTGTTGCAGTCATAGGGCGCTGCGCAACCCCAGAAACCAGCGGTAGGGATAGTACAGCGGCAGCAGGAGTGGGTGGGCGATGCGGTAGCAGTGCTGCACATAGCCTGCCGGTGGAAAGAGGTTGCGCCACACAAAGCGCAACCGCGGTCCCCAGCCCGGCATGCTCGCCAGGTCAGCCCAAAAGCGCTGGGCCGCCGAAGAGTGCCTGGCGGCGAGCCAGGCGAAGACCCGCTCCTCGTCGCGCGAGGGACGTAAGGCGCGCAGCCGCTCCAGCACGTCGGGGGGGATCGGCGCCTGCCACTCCTCGCCCACCCGCGTTAGGATCTGCTGCGTCGGCAGCACCAGGTCGTACGCCTGCGCCCGGGCCAGCACCTGCTCCCAGTCTATCTGCTCCCGGTAGAAAGCGATCACCTCGGCCACGTCGTGTAACCAGAGCAATTCTTCCCCGCTGTGGTGCAGGAGTAGGTGGCCGCACAAATGGAGCACCTGCGCTTCAGGACCCAGCACCAAGGAGGGCGCGTTGCCGATACGAACGGGCAACGCCGTCTGCCAGAACCAGTCTATGGGAAGCACATGCTGATAGTAGGGAGGAACGAACAAGTTCCAGTGGACCTCGATCACGGTCTCCACCAGACCCTGTTTGCGCAGCATCACCTCGCTTCTGTAGGCGAGGGGTGGGACCGTCTCGTAGCCCAGCGCCGGAAGCACGCGCAGCGCCGTGGGCACGTCCTCCTCCCGCACCAGCAGGTCGAGGTCTCCCATCGGACGCACACCAGCGCTGCCGTAGACCGTCTTGGACAAGGCGGCGCCTTTGAGGAGGATGATGTCCACACCCTCCGTCGCCAGGTGGCGCAGCACCTCCTCCAGTTTGTGGAAAAGGAAGGTGTTGCGAAGGACGTTCTCGTCGTAGGCACGCCGTAGGTCCTGTTTTACTGACAGCGGAAGCAGATTCTGGCCGCGCACGATGCGGTAGAGCAGCGGGGCCAGACCCTCGGCCTGGGCAACCTGGCGTAGCCCATCCCAATCGAAATCACCATGCGTGGTCAGCGTGCGCGCGGCCCCAAGCGCTGTGGGGTCCCAACGGTGACGCAGGCACAGTCGCAGAAAGCGCTTCACGCTCTCGTCTGGGGCAGCCTGCTGCGGCTCAATCATTCTGGTTTGCCCCCTGCATCTGCGCAGTCCACGATTGGGCGTAGCGACCGCCCTGGGCCAGCAGCTCATGGTGGTTGCCCGATTCCACGATCCGGCCGTCGTGCATGACGTGGATGATGTCGGCATACATGGCCGTGGTGAAGCGATGGGTGATGATCATGCCGGTGCGGCCGCTGGCCAGCCGGCGGAACCGCCGCAGCCAGTTGGCTTCGGCCCAGGAATCCATGGCGCCGGTCGGCTCGTCGAGGACGACGATGGGAGCTTGGCGCAGAAAGGCCCGCGCCAGGGCAACCCGCTGCCACTCGCCCACACTGAGGTCGGTGCCGCCGGCAAACATCTTCCCCAGCATGGTATCGTAGCCCTGGGGCAAACGGGCGATGGGCTCGTCGGCCCCAGCGGCCTGAGCCGCGGCTTCGATCTCGGCCGCACTTGGCGTCGCCGCCAGATCCCCCACCCCAATGTTCTCGGCGACGGTGGCATTGTAGTGAACCGGTTCCTGGAATAGCACGGTGATCCGGCGCCGGAGCTCCTCGATCTGCAGGTCATGCAGATCAACCCCATCCAGCTCGATGTGGCCGGCCTGCGGATCGTACAGGCGGCAGAGGAGCTTGATCAGGGTGCTCTTGCCGGCGCCGTTGGGACCGACGATGGCCACGATCTGACCAGCCGGGATGGTAAGGTTGAGGTCCTGTAGGGCCGCCCGCTCGCTGCCGGGATAGCGGAAGGTGACCTGCCGAAAGCGGATGCCCTCTTTCAAGGGCGACGGTGCGGGGGATGGCTGGGAAGGATCTACCACCTGCGGTTCCAGTTCCAGGAACTCGAAGAGATTGCCCAAGAAAAGGCTATTGGAGTAAATTCGCCCCACGCTTCCCAGGAGAGAGCGCATCAAGCCCTGGCCTTGATTGAAAGCCTGGTAAAAGAGCGCCAGATCGCCCAGGCTTGCCAACCCCTGCAGGGCTCGCCAGACCATCCAGGCCATGGCACCGCCAGTGACCAGGAGAGCGGTGAAGCCCGCCCCCAGTTCGGCTAGCCCCTGATCTTTGGCTAACTGCAGACGCTCGCCGCGCAGCCGTCGGCGCAATGTCTGGTAGGCAGCTTGGAAGTGATCGCCCAGTCGAAACAGCCGTATCTCGGCGGCGGCCTCTCTGGCCGTGAGCAGCCAGTAATAGTACCAGGCCCGGCGTTCATCGGCTGTCGTACGCAGCCGCCATTGATGTTGGCGCAGGTTATGACGCAGCACCACATAGAAGGCGGGCAGGGTGCTGAACAGCAGGGCAAAGGGCAGCCAGGGGCCGTAGGGGATCAGCACCGCACCCATGGCCACCAGAGTAATACCGTTCTGCAGCAAACCGCCCATGCTCTCCAGCAGGGCCACGGGCCGGTAGCTGCCCTCAATGCGCGCCCGGTGCAGGTGATCGTAGTAGTCGGGTGAGTCGTAGAAGGCCAGGTCTACGGCTATGGACTTTCGGTGGATCAGGGCGGTGATGTGGTCTCTGACCAGTTCTGACTGAGCGGTGCGGATCTGGCCAGTGGCGCTGCCCAGGAGCTGTGTCACCAGCATGACCCCGGCCATGAGGCCCGCCAGCACCAGGGTAGGACGAATGGTCTCCCAGGCGCCGCCAGCCCCCATGATCGCCACTAGGCTATCCACCAAGGATCGGGTCAGAGTGACCGTGGCCACCGGCAGCAGCCCCTGCACCACCAGCAGGACGGCCCAGGCGATGGTCCAGCCTCGGGCGGCAGCCCAGACCAGGGCCAGCGCTCGGGGCAGATAGGGCAGTTGAGCCAAGGCGTCTCGTAGCTTGGTGGTCAGGATGCGAAGGTTTTCAGCCATGGGCCCAACGTGATGGTTTCAGGGGCTCTATGCCACATCAACGGGATCTGAGGGAGTTGTCTCCATCGCTTGCGCTCCAGGCAGCGACGGCACATCCACGAGCAGGCGAAAGGGGCGTCGGATGTGCCAGCGACGCTGGCGATCATCGTATCGGCCCACGACGCGCCGGCCCAGCAAGAGCCGGAAATGGCTGCGGTCGCTGGCTTGAAAGATGACGACACGGGGTTTGAGGCGGGACGGCAATAGGCGGCGCACGATGCTACGGCGGGCGAGGGAGCGATAGAGGGGATGCAGCAGTCGGGACACGCTCCGATCAAGCGCACCTCCCCAGCGAGTCAGACGGGTCACGAGCCAGCCTGCCCGTCCTCCAGCGATCCTCCGCCGCTTCTGGCCACGCCAGGCGGCCACCACCCGGCCGGCGATGTCCGCAGACTGCAGACGCCAGGGATCGTCACCAGTGCTGTTGTCGCCGCGGGTGCGGATGCCCTCCGGGGTCGCGCCGACGACGCGGTGTACGACAGGCCGGTCTCCTTCATGTGGCAGGAAGAAGATCACGTCGCCGACCCGTACCGGCCTGTCGCCGTAGGGCACGATCTCCAGCAGGTCCAGCTCGCACAGGGTGGGGTTCATGCTGGGTCCGACGTGGGCACAGAAAAGCGCAGCGCTGGGTTTCTCACCCATCAGCTTGCGCAGTTCAGTCACTGACCCGGCGAGTATCAGTCCTGCATCGTCTTTGAGGGGCCGGATCTTGGGCACAAGATCGTCGTTCACGATGCCCTGTTAGAGAAACCCGTTTTCTCCGAGAAAACGGGTTTCTGAAGGGAGCTGCCGCTCACACTGGGCCCTCGCCGTTTCCGCTGAGAGCTCGCTCCATCTCCTGCCAGAAGGCGCCAGCCAGGCTCAGGCGGAGAATATAACAGGGCACGGCCTGCGCCAAGGCACAGATGTTGTCGAAGCGCTGCAGGTGTATCGCTCGTATCTCCTCACATTCCATGTCGCCCACCATGGGCCACGAGACCTGTTCCGCGGACTCGACGAGCATGGTCACAGCCTGTCCGACACCCACGGGCTCAAGCTGCGTTTTTTCCGCTTGGGACAGGAAGAAGATACCCTTCAGCGGGACGGCACGTTGCACATCCCAGGTGCCCCCCGGCCCGCCGAGCGCGAATGTGCTCCAGGTGGGCCACGGATGAACCCAGTAAGCCCCCTGCTCGTCACGCACCACCAGCGTGGTATCGTCGCACAAAGAGCGCCAGGGTGGCAGGAGCCGCTGACTCGCCATGGTCTTGCCCACCCCTCCTGGCCCGGCCAGGATCACGCCTTGTCCTGAGCTTGCCGAAGGGCCGCATCCCTCCCGCTCTGCCAGCGCGCCGTGCAGTAACAACCCACCGCGGGTCTGAGCATGCCGGCCAATGACCGCCGACACCTGCACGAGTTGTAGGGGAAGGGTGCGGGCGTCCTTGGCAGAACTCAGGACGCAAATGGTGGTGCCTTCATCCTCAGAGAGCACAGCGGTCCATGAGGCCGGCATGGGTGCCTCAGAGCCGGCATGTGGAGAACGCACTGGTGCGTGTGCAGCCAGGACGTCCGCAAAGCCATCGTCAGCCCCCAGGTCTGCTCTGTTACGGTCAACCACGACGAGCAGACGGCGAGCACGACCGTGGCCGGGCCGTTCGACTCCGCTCACTACAGGCCGCAGTTGCATCGCCTCTGCGAGAGGCGAGACAACGAACGATGCCGACGCATCTCCAGCCACAATGCCCCACGTGCTACCGTCCGCCAAATCCAGTCCCACAGCATGTTCCAGCCCCGGGGCAACCAGGCCCTTCACCACGTCGGATGCTCGCATTAAGTTTAACCGTCTCTACGGGGTCTGACCTCCACGGCAGCTCAGAAAGATGGGCGTTCCTCCGTCTACGCACCCACCCTCCGGAGAGGGGCCCATCCTGCATTCGCCACCGCCAATCGAGCCCTCCCTGCAGGCGCCATCAGGTGTGAGACCAGGCTTGCAAGCACCACCCCACCCTGTGGCAAGTTCACCGAGTGCCATCACTACTGGGACCTGGTACGTCGGTTTCGCCTTCGCATCTTTCGACATTTTGCTCCCTCCTCCTTGATCTCTGTTCGCTTCCACAACTACGCCGTTGCCGTCCCCAGACGCGTGTCTGGGAACAACCCGGCTGCCTCCGCCTGCTCGCAGAACCAGAACGGTGCCCAGAGACCGCCTGTGCGATAGTAGTTCTGGGCAATACAAGAGCCAAGACAGCTATGCTTCATCAAGCAGTGGGCGCAGATACCGTTCAGCCGATCGGGCAGTCCATCACGCAGGGCGTTCAGGGTAATGTTTTCCCGCCACACTTCATCCAGCGGGTCTTCCCCCACCGCGCCGAACACCAGCTCTGGTACTTGTTCCCCGATGCCGCACAGCGCATAGTACCCGCTGGCGATGACGCCCAGGATGCCAAAGATCCCGCAAACGCCGCAGCCATCCCCGCTGGCGATGCGGCTGAGGGGGCAAAAGGCCAGCGGGTAGTCGTAAACGAGCCGCAACTTCGTGGTCGGCGCCAGTTCCATCCCCACGTGCCGGCCCAGCTTGATGAGTTCGTCCACCTCCAGCCCGTTGGTGCCTTCGTGAATCATCTCGCCCCGGCCCGTCGGCTGCACGATATTGAATTTCACCGAGGAAGCGCCCAGATCCTCGGCCATGCGCACCATGGCATCCACTTGCTCGGCATTACAGCGCATGAGGGACATGATGATCTGCGGCGGCGTGTCGGCGGCGGCCAGGTTACGCACTGCCTGCTGTGCCTTTTGAAAGCACCCCGGCACGCCGCGCACCCACTCGTGGGTGGCCGCGTCAGCCCCGTCAATGCTGACCGACACGAACCGCTGGGGCGATTTGGCGATCTCCGCCGCCGTCTCCGGCGTGCACAGTATCCCGTTGGTCTCGATGGTCAGGGCCAGCTCCTCGCGCCGCACGATCTCCAGCAGCGTCGTGAACTGTGGGTGCAGGAGCGGTTCGCCCCCGGTGAGCTTCACCCCGCTCAACCCTAACGGCTTGGCCTCGCGGATGGCCGTCTCGAAGAGCTCCACCGGCAGGGTGGGGTAGCGGTCGCCGTGAGCATCGAACCTGGGCGAGAGCCAGCAGTGACGGCAGCGCAGATTGCACCCTTCGGTCAGGTAGAAATAGAGATGGTTGAGGGAAGGGATGCCCTCCTGTCCGGCTTCTCGGTTACCTTCATCTCGCGGTGCAGTCATCCAGCCGCCTTCACTCGCACGCTATTTCCGCTTTCTCGCTGGTTACCCGCTCTGCCCCAACGAGCGTTCCTCCGTCCTCCAGGAAGCGCCGCAGACAGGCGTCAGGGCTGGGGTGATCCACCTCGCCAGTCAGGGTATAAGCCAACCCCGGGCAGTTGCCTGTGCAATAAGGACTATAAGGGCAATCGGCGCAGAAGTCAAATTCGGTCAACGGGATCGTGTGCCGCTGACGAAAGCGGTTCAAGGCCGGGCTGTGCTGCCACACCTCCGCCAGCGTGTCCCGGTTGATGCGGCCCAGTTCCATGTGTGCCAGCATGGTACAGGGGATGATCATCCCATCGGCGCGCACGGCGATCTTGCTGTTTGGACCGCCACAAGCGGTCAGACGTCCCCCATTGGAAAACGGCGGCGCCCCTTGCGCCCGAGCCTCGACCATCCGGCGCCAGTGCCTCGCCTCAGCCAGCGGTCCAGCCTGCGCCGAGATGCGACCCTCATACTTCTCCGAGAGGCGCAGCAGCGTCTCCATGGCCAGTTGCCGCTCCTCCGTGGTTAACAGCACATCATCAACATTCAGGCGGCACGAGCCCAGGTACCCGGCGGAGTTGGTGCCGAAGCTGGCCAGCCCCAGGTCCTCCAGAAGAAAGCGGGCGGTGTTCTCCAGGTCGTGCACATTATGACGATGGATGGTCACGCGCACCGCCACGGGTATCCCGTGGCGCTGCAAGGTGCGGATGCCCCGGATGGCGCCGGCAAAGGAGCCCCTGCCGCGGCAGGCGTCGTGCGTCTCCGGGCCGGAACCGTCCACCGATACCTGGACGTAGTCGCAGCGCCCAGTGCTGGCAATGAAGGCGGCAATCTCGTCGTCAATGAGCGTGCCGTTGGACAGGATGGAGAAGCGCATGCGGTTGCGCACGATGGACTCGAGCAGTAGGGGCAGATCCTTGCGAATGAAGGGCTCGCCGCCTTGCAGGGTGACATTCATGACCGCGCAGCGTCCCAATTCATCCAGGAACTGCAGCCACTCGTCCGTGGGCAGGTCACGATACTCTACTGCCGGGTTGTCATAATAGTAGCAGTAGCGGCAGCGCAGGTTGCAGCGCGAGGTGATCTCCAGGTCCACATTGCGCGGCGTGCGCATGACCGTCGACGGTGGCTGTTCCAGCCTGGCAGCTTCTCCGCTCATTGGCCGCTGCCCTCCAGTTCATAGCCCACGAAACCGCGCTCAGCCAGGTCGTCAACGAACGCTGTCATGTCCTCGGCGGCAGCATCGGGCACATCCGCAAAGCGGTCCCCGACCTTCGCTACAATCTCTTCCAGACTGTGCTGTCCGTCCATCAGTTTCCACACCACAACGCCCACAGGATTGATGCCCACGGCGTCGGCGGTGTCCGGATTAAAGAGCACAGCCCAGTCGTCGAACTCCTCCCGGAGCACGGCCACGGGATTGGCGATGGGCTTGTCTGACTGTCTCATGTGTGTCACTCCTCTTCTGTCAGGCTGACACTCCCCTCCCCACGAAGGACAGGGAGTGTCAGAGTTCTGGCCTATTCCTGATGCTTCAGCGCTTCTTGAGGAATGGTATCTTGCTCAGCCATCCCCGGTTCGACTTGCTGCGCCGCTTGCGGCGGCCTGTCCTGTCACCGTCCTGCGAGTAGTAGTAATAGTGGTAGTAATAGTAGTAGCCGCCGCGGCGGGCCGAGAGTTTGTTCAGCACCACGCCCAGGATGTTGGCTCCGACCTGCCTCAGGCTTTCCACGCCTCGCGTAGCCAACCCTCGCCGAGTAACCCCAGCATCCACCACCAAGAGCACTCCATCAACCTGGGTGGACAGCACG
>DFBV01000286.1:23803-24171 GCA_002366755.1 Anaerolineales bacterium UBA3071 | reverse complement strand
CCACGCTCGCCACGCTGATCGGCCTGGGATTGGCCTTGCTGCCGGGCACGATGGCAGCCCAGCACCCTGTCGACCTCGTCTGGCTCGCCGCCGATGGGTGGTGGCTGATGCAGCTACTGGTGACCGTCGCTGACCTCGAAAACATGCCTCGCTCGCTGGCACGCGGGGGTATATGGTGGGTGCGGATGGCGATCGTGACCCTGGTGGTGGCCGTGGTGTCGGCCCTGATCGTGACCAGCCTGCGGTTCTGGCGGCGCACGTCCGTTCCGAGCACGCCGGCCATGTTTGTCGCCGGGCTCTGCGTAGCCTACCTACTCATGCCGCTAGTACATCACGGGTTGGCGGGCACGGACGGCTACCACTACATC
>DFBV01000286.1:9347-23746 GCA_002366755.1 Anaerolineales bacterium UBA3071 | reverse complement strand
CACGCGGCTGCGCCAATCACTCGCCGAACACCGCTCGAGGCCGCAGGCAAGCGCTGCCTGACCAAACCCAGGTGGGGAAGACAACATGGTCTATCGGGATCGAACATCGCTTCTTACGGCTATCGGAGTGCTCCTGCTATTGGTCGGTATCTCTGCCGCTTTGTTGGGCCCACTGGAGATGTACTGCTTCTACCTTTTCTCCGAAGGCGGTCGTTTTCACTACGATGGTTTTGGTTTCGGCTCCTTCATGTTCGGCTACATCGCTGCCCAGATCATCGGCTACTACCTTATCGCCCTGCTGCTCATTCCGCTCGGCTACGGACACCTGCGGGCGCGTCGTTGGGCCAGGACACTTGCTGTGGCCCTGCTCTGGTCCTGGCTGGTCGTCGGCATACCTTTGATGGTTGCGTTCCTGTTTGTGTTGCTGTCTGCCAAGGATCTCTCTCCAGCCGTAGCCCTGATCGTGGTTGTCTTGCTGGGATTGTCTTACGCGGTAGCTCCATGGTTGCTCATTCGGTTCTACCGAGGTCGAAACGTCAGACGAACCTTTGAGGCCAGAGACCCAAACTCCTACTGGATTGAGGGACTTGGTATGCCGGTACTGGTCACTAGCTGTCTGTCCATCTTGTACGTAGTTGCTCTGCACGTTCCCATCTTCTTCAACGGCCTGTTTCCGTTCTTCGGCACCTGGCTATCCGGCCTTGAGGGCATTCTCGCGCTCGACATCTCAATGGTGTGTCTGGTGTGTCTGATCTGGGGCATGCTAAGGCAGAGAACCTGGGCCTGGTGGGGTTCTCTGGTCTACTTCGGCTTGTTGACGGTCACTTCGATGGCAACAGCTTTGAAGTCAAGCTATTCGGAGATCCTCTCAAACATGAACTTCCCGTCATTCGAAGTGGAGATGCTGCAAGGTATACCGCTCCAGGGTTATCATTTCGCTGCGTTGATCGGAGTACCGCTCATCATCACCTTGTGCGTAGTCGTTCTGTCGAAACGACACTTCTCCACCTGGAAAACCCCAAGGGGCTGAACGCTACAGATTCGCTTCGGAGGTCATATCCCATGCAAGACCTAGCCGTCATCGAAACCATCCTGCGCAACCGGCATCACTTCTTCAGCGAGATACGCGAGGGGATCGCCCTGCCGGAGAAGATGCGGGCTATGCTGCTCTCCAGCATCGCCTTCCTGGCGCTATACGGCGCGGTGATGGGCTCCACTCATAGTCTGTGGCAAGCTCTGAGCTCCGCTGCCAAGCTGCCGATTCTCTTCCTGGCCTCACTGATCGTCTGCTCACCCACGCTCTACTTCTTCAACATACTCTTCGGCTCCAACCAAAGCCTGACCCAAAACGTGGCCCTCATCCTGACGGCGATCACCGTCACGGCTGTGCTCTTGCTCAGCTTCTGCCCCATCATCCTCTTCTTCCTCCTGACCACCAGCCACTATCAGTTCTTGGACTGATTAACTCAAATTGTGCCGCCTCAGAGCCATCCAGTACCCCCTCAATCCTTACCCGTCCATCAGAGTATACGTACACCCTATCACACAGCCCCCTGATAATCTTCTGGCGTGCTTTCAGCACCTTGATTCGCTCATCCTTTGACAGTTTTTTCAGTTCGTCGGGCGTCTGCTCAATGGCTGCTAGGTTCGCTCGGAGCTTGGTCAAGAGTTCTGTGGCATAGTCCAAACCTGCTTGCACCTTTAAGGCGTTGTCCCGTAGTTCGCTCAGCCGCTCAAGCTCTGTCTGCCAGTATTGTCTCGCTTGTTCTGTCTCTGCCATTCGTGCATCAAACTCGGTCTCTGTTATCTTCCCACGCGCTGCTTGCCGTTGGTAAAATGCGCGCTCCTCGTTAACCTCCGCGAGTCTGCGCCTGGCGTGGGCGATGTCACCGTCTGCACTCTCACCTTGCGCTCGTAACTCCGCCTGACGTAGTAAGACTTGTTGGTATATCAGGTCTGGCCGTTTAATGCCAGAGTCCACAATGTGACGCCAGACTGTCCAATCGAGAGTTGAACCATAGTATGTATATGGCTGGGGGTGTGGTTCGTCCCTAAACCTGTTGGCAGACCAGCAGTAGTATTCATGCGGCGGGTTTTTGTACGGCACTCGCTTCCCGTTGCGTGCCTGGTATGTGCGTCGTGATCGGATGTACAACCTCTTACCGCAATCGCCGCAGTACCCAATACCCTGCAACAGGTACACTCCGCCAGCGTTGCGCGTTGACAGATACCTATTCCGCTCAATGCGTTTCTGATTGCGCTCCCAAAGATCACGGTCAATGATTGGCGGTATCTCAACACTTATGCTTGTCTCATCCTTGAATTTCCAGGTCGCCTGCCCGGTATAGTCCTCTGCCCGTAAAATGCTGTAGACTATCACTTGTGCCCATTCGTGCTTCCGTTCCTGATGTCCCTTTTGCTCTGCACCTTCAGTTATCAAGTATCGGCGTATATCTCGTACACTCTTGCCGGCGTCAAACATGGTGCAAATCTTTCGCACCCATCGCGCTTCACTCTCTACAATCTCAATAACGCGCCCCCGTTTGCCATTCTCTTTGCGTGACACATAGCCATAGCGCTGATACTCTCCCGGCCATCGCCCTTGTTGCAGCGTCGCCAACTTGCCCATCCTGCTGCGTTCCGCCCGCCGCTTGTTTTCCTCACGCCAGAGCGTGGCCTTGATGCTGAGGGTGAAACGGTCAATCCCTGCACCTGTGGCGTCGAGTATCTGTATCTTGTCCTTGCCCGCACGTGCAGCGTCGCCCAGGTCTAGAGCATCCTCAAGCGCAACCGCAACCCTGGGATGCCGCACCAGCCGGTCATCGCGCCAGCACAGCACGGCGTCAACCTCGCCCGTCTTGATCCGTTCCAGCATCTCCAGAAACCTCGGTCGGTCGGCCCGTTCACCAGATGGGTTGACTATCTTGCCCTTCTTAGGCGACTGCGTCGCCCGATAGTTCTCTTTGTCCACAAACACGCGGACAACGCGCCAGCTGTTGCGTTCACACAGCGCTTCCATGTCGGCCAACTGCTGGTCGATTGATACCTTGTCGTCTGCGTCCTGCATAGCCAGGCTAACCCGCGCATAGTGTACAACGTCCATTCTGTTGCCTCTCGTCTTGATCTAACCGCCTGTTACGCAGACTCATCCCGCTGGTGTCTCCTCCGCGCAGCCGAGAGGGGCAGAAGGCCAGTCCTCGTCTTCCGGGGGCGGTTCCAGGTCCACTTGTCCTGCCACCCACTTCTCCACAAGACGACCTATCACGGCGTTCAGACTACGCAGTTCGCGCCGGGCTTTCGCCGTCGCTTTGGCGTGCAACTCATCGGGTAAGCGGACAGTAAACGGTTTCATCATTCTCCCTGTGGTACCATCTGCTACCATTATACACCAGGTTACCAGAAATGTCAAATTTGCACCGGGGCGCGTCAATGCTGGCTATTCGGTTGGTAGCGAATGTAGCCGGTGGTGAGCTCGTCGCTCATCGGCTAAAAAATTCCGCCAGCCTGGGCACCGCGTCAGGCTCCGGCAGCGTCACGTCCTGCAATCGCGCCAGGATGCGGGCCATGCTGTCCACGTTTCAGCTGGCCTGAATTACACTTAGTCGTGGGGCGGCCCACAGTACGTAAAGCCTCGCCGCTCACCGGGGCTGGCCTGTTCGTCGGCCTGCTTTGCTCGTCCGCTCGTCGTCTGGTCGTTGTCTGTCTTGCGCGGCTTCATCTCGCCCCGACTTGCCGCTCACGGTTGTCGAAGGGCATAATAGTGCCTTAATACGAATCTGCAACCGTGAGCCTACCGGAGCGCCGCCTGGGTCGGTCGCCCTTTGGGGTAGCGCGCCGACGGTACGGTTATCTCGCCCAGGTGCAGGTTCAGCCGATCTACCAAACCGTACCAGTAGTACCCGACGGTTGACTTGTGGATGCCAGCCACCCGCGCCAAGTCGCCGCGAGTGACATAGCCGTGTTCATCCAGTAGTGATCTGGCTGTTCGTTCTAGTTTCTCCATTGTTTGCTCTCTCTGTGTCCTGGGGGGCGAATACACGACCTCCGTCGGCTCCAGCCCTGGCAAAGGAATGGCGCAGGTGATGACGATGCGCCGCTGGTTCAGCAGCGGCCTAACCCTGTGTGCCGCCTGGTACATCTCCGACCAACGCCGCCGCCCATACAGCGCGGCAAGCCGGTCGTCGGCCATGCTTGTCACGCACACTTCGTAGGTCTGACCCTCGGTATCCGCTCAGGGCAGCGTGGTTGATCGGTAGCAGATCTCTAGGCTCAATGGCTCCCCCGCCACGCCCCCCCTTGCCTCTGAGGGCTTGCCTGCTGTGGTTCGCATCCAAGACGTAGCGAAGCGTGGTCGCTTGGTGCAGCCCGACGTGAGGAGAGTACACCGTGACCGGGTAGGTGTCAGTCCCCAGCAGGTGACGTGAAGTATCCACATCCGCCGTGGCGTTCAGCAGCACGGCCTGTTTGTCCAACATCTCGACCGGAATGACTGGCTCGGGGTAGAAGATCAGCCAGAGGGTGTCTCAGGGAGCGGAGACCGTCACGCGAGGGCCAGGTCGTCACATCCGAGGGAGGCCAGCCTCCCGATCTCCGGCGCAGGCCGAGGTCGTCACAGGAGCCCGGATCACGGCCGGCAGGCTAAGCCGGTAGAGATGCACCGAACAGGCTCGCCATCAACTCCCCTCATTCCAGGCGCAGATCCGCCCCACTGCCGCCAGGCACAAGAGCAACTCCGCGTGGCTATTGAACGTCGCCCGTATCCTGCCGTCAGCCAGACGGCGCCACTGTCCGTGTATGAGGACCATGCGTGCATCGGCCGGAAACGACAGTGTCAAAGGATAGCCGAGACAGTCTTGAGCCTTGCCCTCGCTCCTTTGGGATAGGGCTGGTCTCCCTCCCGCACCTCAGCGCCGGTTGTGCGCCTTGCGCCTGTGCTGCGCTTTGAGCTCTTCCAGTGTGGTCATCTCGATCCCAAACTGCAATCTGCAAAGGGGTGCACCTGAAAAGCCGTCACAGCCGTCAAACCCGGCACAAGCCGTCAAACCCGGCACAGACTGGCTCCAAAACCGCTCCCCAGCCCCTTTTTGTGACGGGTTGTGACGGGTCGCGACGGCTATGACGGGTATGACGGCTTTTCTAGAGACCCCCTTTGTCAATTGCATTTCCGCGGGTGCATTACGCGATTCTTACGGCTAGACAGTTGCCTCCACATGTGGTAGCATGGAACGGAGAGGATCTCGGATCAATCCACATGTGGAGGGTAACAAATGGGAAATGCGGCAGCTATCTCCCTGCAGGAGTTCAGACAAGCACGTGTACAGGCTGACGCGCGGCGACATCTTCATGAGCGCTTTGACCGCTGGTTGGATGCGGTGGAGGAACGAGTGCAGGAGAAGATCCCCACCTTGGACGAGATGGCGCAAGCGGTGTTTGCGATGCGTCAGGAGCTGACGGGCATGATTACGGAAGCTCTGGTGGGACAAGCGCATGCTGAAGCGCTGGAACAGCAAACGATGTTGTGTCCCCACTGTGGTCGCCTGCTTCGTGTCCGAGTATCTGCCAACCGCACAGTGGAGACAGTGGTGGGGGCGGTGTCTCTGAGCCGTCCGTATTTCTACTGCGTCCGGTGTCAGAAGGGATTCTACCCAATGGATGAAGTCCTCCGAGACAGCCAGTGGGCTGTTTGGTGAACTGACAGGGCTTTCTTTCAGCGATCACATCGCACATGAAGTGGTAGGGGAAATCACCGAGGGGCTGACGGTGCTTTCGGTGAGTCCGACGGCCGCGGAGATTGGGCAAAAGGTCGCTCAGGTAGCCACAGGAAGGAAGTGGCGTCCCATCTTGGTGCTGGCCATTGACGGAGCGAATGTCCCCACCCGCCCAGAGACGGCCAAAGGACGTCGGCCTGGCCGCAAGAAGAAACGAGCCAAGCGAGCTCGCTGGAAAGGGCAATGGCGGGAAGCCAAGGGCTTGCGGTTCTACCTGGTGGACAGGGAGCGGATTGTACATCTCCTGAGTTGGCATCAGGTGCAAAGCGATAAGGAACTGGGTGAGGCCCTGCGGCAAGTCAAAGAAGCGGGCTTGATCCCCGAAGAGGAAGTTCGTTTCTGTGTGATCGCCGACGGGGCGAAGTGGATCTGGAAACAGGTCAAAGCCCTCTTTCCCTCTGCGGTGCAGGTCTTGGACTACTACCACTGCAGTGAGCATCTGCACAAGGCAGCCTCCGTGCAATTCGGTGACAACCCAGAGAAACAGACAGAGTGGATGGAAGCCACCATCGCCCGACTGTTCTGTGGTGAGGTGCGCGGCGTCATCGACGGCTTGCAGGGCATGAAAGCCAGAGATGCTCAGGCTGCCGAGGAGATCAGGAAACTGATCGGGTACCTCACCAGCAATCAGGGGCGGGTGGATTATGGCTTTGCCCGCAAGGGAGGCTATCCCATCGGCAGCGGGGGGATCGAGTCGGCCAACAAGTTCATTAGTCTAGCTACCTGACACTTCTGCAGGAAAGCAGTTGACCGACAGACACAAATCGAGTAAGGTTATGGTGGAAGCCAAGAACCTACTCGGAGGTGTGTCGTGTCGATCAACCATCTGTATCATATCTGGTTTGAGCGGATCGCGCAATTGCGGCCAAGCGAGCACAAGGCTCGCATGCGCAACATGGTCTGGCTGTTGGTTGGGATGTATCAGAGCAAGTCTGTTCATTTGAGCAAGATAGCGGTGAAGATTCCATGGGCGAAGTCCACGCTGCCTAGTGGGGCTCGACGGTTGAGCCGACTGCTGGCCAATCCCAAGCTGCGAGTGCGGGACTGGTATGAAGCGTTCGCCAGACATGTGGTCGAGGCTCAGGCCAACAGCACTGGCAACATTCGGTTGATCGTCGATGGCACCAAAGTGGGTTTCGACCATCAGTTGCTGATGGTAGCCATCGCCTATCGGCGGCGAGCCTTGCCGCTCGCCTGGACCTGGATCAACTGCAAGCGTGGGCACAGTTCGAGCGAAAAGCAGTTGGCACTCTTGACCTACGTCCACAGGCTTATCCCTGAGGATGTTCCTGTCTGCTTGGTCGGTGACTCCGAGTTCGGTGCCATCGACGTGCTCAAGCAATTGGATACCTGGCAGTGGTACTATGCCTTGCGTCAGAACGCCAACCACTTGATCCAGCTGCCCGGTCAGGAAACGTGGATCCCCTTCGGCGAGCTGGTGCAGGAGCCTGGCCAGAGCCGTTGGGTGGACCAAGCTCTGTTGACCCAGCAGCATGCCTATCCCACCAGCCTCCTGGCTCACTGGAAGATCGGTGAGAAAGAGCCTTGGCTACTAGCCACCAACATGCCGGATAAGCGCACCACCTTGACTGCCTATCGCCGTCGTATGTGGATCGAAGAGATGTTTGGCGACTTCAAAGGCCATGGCTTCGATCTGGAGAGCAGTCACTTGCGCCATGCCGCACGTCTGTCACGCTTGACCCTAGCCGTCGCTCTCCTGTACGTTTGGCTGGTCAGCACTGGCTCCCAAATCATCAAAGCGGGCAAACGGTTCCTGGTCGATCGCCGTGATCGCCGTGATCTGAGTATCTTCCGCATCGGCCTCAACATGATCGACAGGCTCATCACCCTATCACTTCCGTTACCATACCGTTTCGTACCCTACTTCTGAAAACTGTCAGGTAGCTAGTTCATTAGTCATGTTCGGCTCAAGCGCTCTGGCGCCTGGTGGTATGTGAAGCAGGCCAATCAAATGCTGGCTTTGCGTTGTGCGAAGTACAACGGCACATTCGACAGAGTCTTTCAGGCATACAAGCAAAGAGCCTTGCTCGGCTACGGAAGCGCCCTTCCGTAAGAAACACGTAATGCACCCCATTTCCGCTCAGGGAGCCTCCACCGCGTAGCGAGCCAGCACATCCTGCACGCGCCGGGCGCTCATCGGATATAAGCGCTTCCCTCCCGTGCGCCGCCGCTGGAAACCGAATTCCTTGAGACGGTAGCCGACCCACTGCGATGTCACCTCGCCCGGTTCGTCGAGGAAGCTGGCCATGGCCTGGCGCACCTGCGTCGGGGTCACCTCCTCCTCCCCCTCCAGAACGGCCAGCTTGTGCAGCGCAAGCAGCAGGGCTGTCCGCCGATCGTCGAGAGCGGCTTCCTCTGCCTGTTCAGCCTTCCGCAGGGCATAGTCACGCACCACCGCCAGCAGCCCGTTCGCGCCCCGGCCATCCAGGTAGGCCGCGATGGCCAGCAGGGGCCGCCATAACTCGGCCTGGCGGTTGCTCAGCCCATCTGCTCCCACACCCGCCAGGTAGCGATGGCGCACTGCGGCAAAGTGTTGAAGTGCGAAGCAATACAACCCATGCCGCGCCCTGGCCCAATCCTCGCCGCGTTCAGACACGATGAGGTTGCCTTTGGAGCCGGCCGTCCTCAGCATGTTGATCAGGATGCAGCGGCTCTCCAGCACGTCCTCCAGCCCCCGGATGCTGGCGATCACCTTGGGGCCGTAGACCTCGAATTCCACCACCCGGTGATCCTCGCCCTCGCAGCGGATGGCGGGGCTGCCCCGCTTGTATCCCGCATTGAGCAGCAAGCGCAGGTCGGCGGCGATCGGGTCTCTCGGATTGCCCAAGCGCTCGGCCTCGTCTATCCCCAGCATGCCCCGCGTGGCCTGCACCACCCGAAACAGCGAAGCGGGCGACATACTACTGGACACGCGTCCGTTGAACGCCAAGCGGGCGATCACGTCCAGCGTCTTCGTCTTCCCACTGCCCTTCGGTCCCATCAGAGCCACGTAGGGATAGGCCTCGAAAAGCGGATAGACGTAGGAGCCGATGACCCACAAAGCCAGCACGTCGCTGGTGCCCTCTTCCCGGAAGTCCACATACTCGTCGAGCAGCCGTTCGGCCTCCAGGTAGACCTCAACCGGATGGGGGGCATCGCCTTGGAGGTATTCCTGTACGTGGGCGTAATCCCAGCGGGTCGCGCTTCCCAGAGCGGTCGGCAGATCCCGCAGGACGACCTGGCGGCCGCCGATGTCCAGCAGTCGTTGCCCGTCGGCGGTGAGCAACTGGCGGTCGCTGGTGATCAGGTGGGGCACATGGGTCGGCTTGCCGTCCGCCATGGCCAGCAGGGGGATGGTCACGACGGCCAGCCCGTCGAGGAAGTCCAGAGCGGGTGCGATGACGGGATACTGACCCTCCAGCACCTCGGCGGCGGCCGTTTCGTGGGCCTCGGCCTCCCTCACTGCCTTCAGGAGCCCATTGAAGTCCCTCGTCCCTATCTCCTCCAGCGCTTTGGTCACCCTGCCCTTGTAGCGTGCCAGTGGCAGGGGATTGAGGCTCGCCAGCAGGCCGAAGAGGCTCTCGATCGCCTCGTCTCGCCCCGCCCCACGCTGCCTGGCCGCATCCTCGATGCGCAGGTCAAGCCACGTCGGGGCGGTGTTCAAGAGCTCCTGCAGGCCCTCAGCGGCGGCGCCTTGCCGGGCGTAGTCGTTGCCGTCGTGTACCCCCTCGGGCCATCGCACCAACCGCACCAGCGGCCCCAAGGTCTCGGCCAACCGGCGGGTGGCTTGCTTGCCTGTGTCGTCGTTGTCCAGGGCCAGGAAGATGGCCTTGTGCCCTTGCAGGCGGGGGACGTGCTCCGGCGGCAGAGAGGCGCCCAGCAGCGCCACGGCAGGGATGTGCCATTGGGCCAGCGTCAGCACATCGGCCGGCCCTTCCACGACGACAATGGGGCCATCACCCCGCAGCGCGTCAACCCCGTACAGTGGCCTGGTCTGGCCTTCGGCCAAGGGTAGATGCAGGTATTTCGGTGGTCTGTTCGGGGACAGCGCTCGACCGGTCATGTAGACGACACGGTCGGAGCGCAGAAAGGGAAACACCAGGCGGTCGGTGAAGAAGTCCCTGCCATTCTCCCGGATCAGTCCCACCTGGCGCGCCAGGGCCAGGTCGGCGCCTCTCTCTCGCAGGAAACCGGCCAGCCTGCCGTCGGCGTAGCCCAGGTGAAAGGAGCGGATGGTCTCGTCGGACCAGCCACGGGAACGGGGATATTGCAGCACCTCGGCCGTTTCCCATAGCCGCTGTTGGTAGTAGGCGGCGGCCAGGGTCAGCAATTGATCGAGTGTTCGACGCTCCCGGATAGCCCTTTCCCGTTCTGCGGTCCAGTGGGGACTGGGGATACTTGCCTGTCCCGCCAGAAGATCCAGGGCGGTGCGGAAGTCGAGGCCGTCCCGCTGCATGACCCAGTCGAAGGCATCCCAATACTGGCAACAGGAGAAGCAATAGGCATGATCGGCGTAGACGGCCAGGCTGGGGTTGCGGTCGTCGTGAAACGGACAGCGCGCCATCACCGGGCTGCGTCCATCAGGAGCCCGAGGAAGTGTGACGGTTCTGGCTACCAGAGCCGGAAAGTCGATCGCTTCTTTGACACGTTCCTTGAACTCCTCACAGGCGTGGGTACTCATGACCTGACCTCCATCACCGGTCGGGCCGGGCCAGTGTGGTGGCCAGCCACACTTGCTTCCCGTTGCCCACTGTTATGAGTTGTGGTAGAGCCGCCAGAGCAGCGGCCTGCCACCTTCGCCCTGGTAGGTGTGTGGCCGTCAATGTTCCCGTCCAGGGCGGTTTCCTGCCCGCTTCAGTTACTCCCCGAACGGAACGCGTCCGGGGGCACAGGCGGGTGGTTTGTTTTTGCCCTGACATCGTGCCACACTGTCATTGCGCCTCCGGCTTCACGGCCGGGGCATCAGCGGCCGCCGATGTGTCGGGCCTGCCAGCTTCAGGCACGTCCGCGGTTTGCTTGTGCCCTGCAAGGTCCAACAGCAGCCGATAGACAAGGGCCAACCGACGGCGCCGCTCGGCCGGATCGATGACCGTGCAGACCATCGTGGTATTGTGCTTTGGCACGTTTCGCCTCCATGAGCTGCAGAACAAGAAAAACGACCGCACGGATCGCAGCGGGCGCGGTGCCACCAGGCTGCGATCTGGAGTCGTCACCACGATTTCGGCGCGGATGCCCCCGGCTTTAGCCGTGGGGAGGATGTCAGGAAAGGACCTCAAATGCGCCAAATGCCCCACTGCCAGGGGCCGCGAATGCCCCTGGCCTGATCGGGTGGGTCTGGTCGGCCTCCTTTTTGTCGTGGCTCGGTGGCCTCCTTCCCACCCATGGCCAGGCAGCCCCAGGGCAGGATGGTTGGTACTGTTCATTATGGCGTATCCGCGCTCGTAGCGCATCTACCCTTTGGCGTATTCTCTCTCTACCCTTGCGCGTATTTTCTCCTCTACCCTTGCGCGTATTCTGGCCTCTTGTGTTTACGCAGTCGTGTACCGCCCTTGACCATTCTCGCTTTCTGGGGTATAATCCCTCTGGAAAAGCTGAGAGCCGGGGGGCACCGCCCTTTCCCTGCTCTCCCCAACAGGTCTGAGCGGCGCTTCGAGTCTGCTCCAACCTGATTTCAGCAGCATATCAAGATCTTGAGGGGGTCCACCCCTCGAGCGACGCCAGAGAGGCCTTAGCGCCCACGGCATGCATCGCGATTCTCGCGGTGCGCTGTGGGCGCTTTTTGTTTTGTCCTGGGATCGCCCATGAGCGAGATCCGCACCTTGGTGCACATCGTCATCCGACTCACATCTCAATCGGAAGCCAGGGGAGCCCGCCAAAGCTGCATCCAGGCCTGGCTCGACCGGCTGCCTGATGAGGCCGGGGTTGTTGCACCTGGTGTGGAGACCTTCCGCACCCGTATCGAAGGGGCCGGATGGACGAAGGAAGAGGTCGTCCGCACCGACAAGGTGCGTTTGGTCAAGACCGACCTGGTCCGTCGTTTGCAGGAGAGCCTGGACAGGGTGGATCGCACACACTATGACATCGAGGTCATCGAGGACCCTGACCGTCTGGTGAGCCTGCGGCCCGGCTACTGCCAGCACTGCGGCCGGAAGCTCACCGAGTCCTTCGGTCCGGCTACCGGTCTCCACAAGAAGTGCAACGGCTGCGGGGAGCTCACGGCCGTGTCGCTGCGTCGTCGTCGCCGTAAGCGTGGCTGAGACAGTGGGTGTTGGAGGTCATTCCCTGGCCTTTGGCCATGCCACTCGTGATGAGCGGTCACCTACACCTTCGGCTCAGACAGCTCTCGAGGCCGGCTCGTTGATCGCTTGTCGCCTATCCCCAGCAGCCGAGGCCCAACCATGCGTCGTATCCGCATCCTGATCGCCGATGGTCATCCCCTCGCCCGCATGGGGATCAACACCCTGCTCAGCAACGAGCCGGACCTGGAGGTCGTGGGAGAGGTGGCCCACGGCGCTGAAGTGGAGCTGGCCATCGCCAGGCTGGCCCCAGATGTCCTGCTCCTGGAAGTGAACGTGCCAGGGCTGGACGCCGCAACCGTCACGCGACATCTGACAGGGCGCTATCCAGAGCTGGAGGTCCTGATCCTGACCGGCTGCGACGAGGAGAGACTCATCCTCGACCTGCTGAGGGCCGGCGCAACAGGGTACGCCCTCAAGGAGGAGTCCCCGGAGAATCTGCTCTTCGCCATCCGGGCGGCGGCCAGGGGCCAAACCTGGCTCAGCAGCCGGGTGGCCCGCATCCTGGTGCGTAAGGCAGCCGTCGTGCCGGGGTCTCCGGCGGCGTCTCGGGGTCTGTCAGGGCTGACCGCGCGAGAGCGGGAAGTGCTGGCTCTTGTAGGCCAGGGGTTAAGCAACAAAGAGATCGCCGAAGCGCTTTTCATCAGCTCCGGCACCGTCCGCAGCCACATGAACCACATCTATGGCAAGACGGGCCTGCGTACGCGGGCTCAGGCGGTGCGTTACGCCATGGAGCAGGGGCCGGTGAGCGGTTCAGAGCAGGGGGTGAGGCGCGTGGCGGCGAAATACGCGAGGGACAGCTCTATCGTACGGCTGGTGGAGGAGGCAGAGATCTTCCTCGATACCTGAAGAGATAGGGAGATGAGCCATGAGCTTCATCAATCAAGTGACCCTCGTGGGCCGCGTCGCCAGGGCCCCCGCGAGGGTTCCGGGAGGAGGGTTCGTGTTCACCCTCTTCCAGAAACAACCCTTTGGCGAGGGGGGAGGGGAAGTACCGATCTATCCCATCATCGCCGGGCAGGGGGAGCCGCCTTCCTTCCTGCAGGTGAACCAGCTCGTCATCGTCGTTGGTCGTGTGCGCACCCGCAATTTCCAGCAGAGTGTGCCGCGCTTGGTGACCAAAGCCCTGCGTCGTGCGGGCCGAGCGGAGGACGCCGAGGCCATCGCCAGTCAACTGCCCCGCACCCTGCGGGAGCCTCGGGTGGCCATGGAGATCGTCGCCGATCACATTCTGGCTGTTGATCCAGGACAAGACAAGAATACCCAAAAGGAGCAACAAAGCCCATGACCCCAGCATCCCCCAACCACGTTACCCTCGTGGGAACATTGACCGCCGACGCCGGCTTCTACGTGACCCGAACCGGCCGGCCCAAAGTCACCTTTCGTATGGCGGTTGCCCGCGGCACAGCGGATCGGAGCGCCGATTTCTTCACCATCGTCTGTCTCAGCCAGCGGTTCGTATCCCTCGCCTCCGTGCTGGCCAAAGGAACGCTGGTGACGGTCACGGGCAGGCTGCAAAGCCGAGACGTTCCTGGTGGTCGCACGGTAACCGAGGTCCGTGCGGAAGCGGTGATAATCGGTCGCTACTCCTCTCCGAGGACGGAAAGTGAACCAAGGGAGAACGACTGATGGAACTGGAGATCAGCAAGAGAACCCTGGCACTGGGACTGATTGGCCTGCTCGGCGTCGTGTTGCTGGTCGTCGGCTATGCGCTTAGCCCGCGTGTCGCCGGGCACCCGGTGCTCCTGTCGCCGGCCAACTGGAAGCTCACGCGTTACCTGGACAAGGCCCAGGGCTGGATGGCCACCCTGGAGGAGGAACAGGCACGGTTAGTGAGCATGATCCCTCTCCCCTGGCCCACAGCGCAGGGGGAGTTGCCAGCCATCGCTACCCCCGTGGTGTCGTCCAGCATCTACGAGCGGAGCCGTATCTTGGAGCGCTCCCTGTCCCGTCTGGGGCGTCTACGGCAGCAGATGGAGGAGGCGGAAACGCCCACGCCGCTCAAGCCGTTGCACGCCCTTGCGCTGGCTACGGCTGACGAGTGTCTGAGGCTACACGGTGCGGTCTCCACGGCCCTGGGCTCCCCGTCGCAGGGGGCGCGGAGCAGGGCAGATGTTCAGGCCCAGACGTCGGGCGATCACTTGCTGGCCCTGCGGCGAGCGTTGGAAGCGCAATTGGCACTCCTGGGAGACGTCACCCCAACGCCGACGGTCACACCTAAGCCCACGGTGACGCCTACACCAACGGTGACACCGACGTCAACGCCGATAACGACAGGGAACGCCAACACCAAGGGTCTGTGATGGCTCAAGTGATCGAACAAACGGAATTGATC
>DFBV01000286.1:0-9312 GCA_002366755.1 Anaerolineales bacterium UBA3071 | reverse complement strand
AGAGCTGGCGGAGAAAGGCTACGCCGATGTAGTAGCCATCTTATGGTCCGTGACCAGGGCTGGATTGCCTGAGGAGCTAGACGTGGCCATGCGTGGCGACTCGGCCTTCGAGCAAATCACCCCCAAGCAATTGGGGGGCTGGATCTCAGAGCAGCTCACGGCCAAGCACCACCGGCTGCGGCTGCTGGGCAGCGGTGATCTCGGCCCTCGCCTGGAGGCCGCCGTGCAGGAGGTGGCCAACCTGCGGGAGCAGGTAGCGGTGTTGCAGCGAGAGCGAGATGAGCTGCTGCGGCAAGTGCAGCAGGTGACGACCCTGCAAGGGCAGTTGGCTACCAGCCATGCGGAGGCTGCGCACCTGCGGCAGCAGACGGAGGCACAGCGTAGGGAGGCAGTGCGGTCCGCCGCTCCTTCACCGACGCCTCAGGGGAAAGGGCAAGGAGCCCCGTCGCCGGAACCGGAGTGGCTTGCGGAGTGGCGAAAGACACCTGGCTTCGAGTTAGACACGGCCCTGGTACGTGTGATGGGCGACACCGGCTATTGCCTGCGGGCTTCTCTGGCCGCGGCCTTGCACCGGCAGGGCCATCTGTCAGCGGCGGAGGCCAACAGTGGCACGGCAGCACGCCTCTTCCTCCGCGTCAAAGAGGGAGGATTGATAGATAGCGCTACGCCACAGGTAGAGGCTTGGAGTGGGCGAGCTCCCGAACTGTTGCACCTGACGGAGCGAGGTCGAGAAGCATACGGTCTCCTTGCGGATGGACAGGAGCCACAGCCATCGGAGTATGAACGGCTGCTGACGCGGCGCGGTAGCCCCAAGCTCGTGTTGCTGTGTCTGCAAGCTCGTGACCTGTTGCTGGCCCACGGAGCCCAGGCGGTGGACCTTCACCCGCAGCCGCTACAGATCCCTGGCGGGGGCGCTTTCGAGCCCGACATCGTAGCCACCTTCGACGGCCGACCTCTCTACGTCGTGTGCGACAGAGCGGGTAAACGGCGGGGGCGGAACCGCTGGCAGAGGTGGACAAACTACGCTGCCGTGACGCGTGACTTCTATGTCGTAGTGCCCCGCGGCAAGGCGCAGAGCCTGGTTATGACGGAACTCAATCTCTGGGCTCTGGACGCGAAGCTAGCAGACAGGATAACGTTGCACATCTGCAATCTGGCAGAGAAGGCGGGGCCGCTATGGGCCTATGGGCGAGAACTGCACCGGCACGGCTGAGAGAGAAACGAGCGACGACGATAGTGACGATATGCGGGCTCAACTCGAGCGAGCAAAGTGACTCGCCATAGCAAGCGGCCAATACGCTGACCCCAGGTGGTACCACTCGGCGCGTAGCGAGGAAGTCACAGGCGATACAACACGAGTTGTCCAGGAGAAAGCAGGCCAGAAGACCACAGGGGGATCAATTTCCCGGGCGGTCTATGAAGGCAGCAAAGCTGCTGCCCGAAATGCGAGATGCTGGCTACCGGGTAGAGATGCGGGTGCTTTGCTGACCTTGGGGCAACAGATGTGACCGTCGTCACCGACGTCCGCGCCCAACGCACCGTTGGACGCCAACGTCGGTGCTTGCAGGTGCACAGACAAGAAACATAATGTGAGGAGGAAGAATGCCTACAACTATCGCTATCGCCAACCAAAAAGGCGGGACCGGAAAGACGACTACTACAGTAAACCTGGGTTATGGACTGGCCCAGCGAGGGCATAAGACTCTCATCGTGGACCTGGACCCCCAAGGCCACGTGGCTCTGGCCTTAGGGTTTCCGCCATCCTCCGGCACGTATGACCTTCTGTTGGGGAGAAGTAAGGCCGTGAAACTGGCTCAGCAGGCACGTGAGGATCTCCCCCTATGGTTCATCGCGGGAGACAAAAGCACGGCGTTAGCCAGAGAGATCCTCAACCGGCGAGCCTTTCGTGAGGGCATCCTGAAGAAGGCGTTGGAGCGCTCCCCATTCGACGTCATTCTGCTGGACTGCGCGCCGAGCCTGGATGTGCTGCACACGGCCACACTGGTAGCAGCCAACTGGCTATTGGTGCCAGTGAAGCTGGACCACTTGGCCCTGGCCGGCGTGCTGGGATTGATAGCCACGCTCCAAGAGGTACAGGACGAGGGATACGACTGTAACTTGCTGGGCGTTCTGCCCACCTTCCTCGACCGGGTGACCACAGAGACGAGGCTTCAACTCGAAGCTCTTTTGGAACGGTATGGACAGCTGGTGCTCCCTCCCATCCCCGTGGACACCAAACTGCGAGAGGCTCCGGGCTTCGGCCAGACCATCTGGGAACATGCGCCAAAGGCGAAGGCAGCAGTGGGCATGCCTAAGGAAGAAGGCAGCGAGGGCATGATCGGGGGGTATGCTCACCTGGTAGAGATCGTAGATATCCTGTTGCGAGGATAAGATGAGCAATAACAAGAGACGCCGCGATGATCTGTTGAGTCACTGGGATTCAGGGCGGCAACAGGTAGAGCCCAAGAGCGCACCACCAAGTAACACGCCTTCGGAGACATTGCCGACTGAGACGCTTGCGGCTATCCAAGCTGCTGTGGAGGAGGTGATGGGCCAGCGTGGCGATGTCGTAGCTCGGGCGCTGCTGAGCGGAAAGCGCGGCCTGTCACCCTATGAGCGACGAAAACGAGCGTATGACAAGCAACGCACGAGGAGAACCTACGAGGTCACATCATCCTTGGTGGAAGCGATTGGCATCCTGTCGCAAAGATGGCAATGCCCACCATCCGACGTCGTGGTGCGCCTCGTTGGCTTGGCACTCGTAGCTGGTCTAGAGAGAATCGAGCCAGACAAGGTGCAGAGCTCGCGGCAGCAACTGCGCTATCCTTATCGCCTGGTTCCTCCCCCACTGGAGGAGTGGCTGGTCACAACGAGCAAGAGTGAGAAGGCCAGCGAAGAGGATCCCGGGGCAGAAGCTGCCGACCCTGGTAGTAAAGGAGCTGACGAGGGGATCGTCTGGCCTGATTTGGCCGACCGCAGCCGCTACCTGACAGAGGGTGAAGAATGAACGGCGGAAAACCTGGCAAATCCTGCAGAGTGGCGCACCGTCGGCACCGACGTTAGTGCCACGCCCCACACCGTTGGTGTTGACGTCGGTGCCGACGGGTGCAGGAAAACAGGCCTCTCAGAAGCTCCCTGAGCGCCGCTTCCAGAATCGCCGTACTTAGTACGCCTACCTGAAAGCCGGCTACCAGAGAGGCTCTAGGGCGTTCACGCTACGCTCACCACAAGCACACAGAAAACCAATTTGACAGAAAGGAGTACAACGATGACCAACAAAAGCAGAAGACCGTGGATCAGTGTGGTCTTCGGTGAATCGCCAATGCTGCAGCCTGAGTACGTAGCTGTGGGGAACCGAGATCTGTATGTCCAGCTAAAGGGCACCGATGTCCAAGTGCTCTTGGTTCTGGCGCACCATGCGTAGCGTTTGGCGGATCCCGCCCGTCCCGGCGCGGAGGAAGAGTTCCAGTCCCTGTGCACCGAAAGAGCGGTGACCGATGAGCAGCGTGGCCAACTGGTCACGGTGATCACCCTATCGCAGTTGGCCAACGAGACAGGGTTAGTACGGTCAACGGTGCGGCTATCCTTGCGGCGTCTGGAAGCACGAGGCTTGATCCAGATCTTCTCGCTGCTTCACCACTGGAACCTGGATACCGGTCGGCTGGCGCGTGACACGCTGGTCATCTTTGCTCCCCGCTACGTGGCAGAGCTCACAGCGGACGAGTGGGAGGTGGTTGGAGCAAGGTCGTCCCGCTGACAGAGGAGTGAACGATGAGCCAAAAAGGCAAGCCCAACAACACGCAACAGCGCGATCCACCCATCGCCATTCGCTACGGCAAGCCCATCGCTGATGCCGGCTGGTCGGCCATACCAAACCTACTGCTAGACTTCTACACATACCTCCGATTTGTGGATCCGGAGACTGGAAAGGTCTTGGCACTTGCTGATCAGGAGTGTCTATTCCTGATTGCCCTTCTGCGGCGCAAGAAGGACAACGAAGATCCTGCTGTCCAGTTGCGGTGCGTCCGGACCCAGGCAGCTTATGCTACACGCCGGAAGTGGGTAGCCAAGCTGAAGCGAATGGGATTACTGTTCACCCGACTATGCTATTACCCGGTCCCCGCTGTCCGAGGGGAACCTCCTAGAGTAAGCCACATTGAGTGGGACATGGAGAATCTCTTTGACAATCTCTTGGCCCTTCACGCCGTGTGGCGGCAAGAGAGAGACGCTCATAAGGCGGAAGGAGCGATCAACTTTGAACTACCTGGTGACTTCACTTGGAGTGCGCAGCTTTTCCCCGCCACTGCCGAACGTTTGGTACGGGGCTACTACGGAGAACTCAAAGAGGTTGACCCTGAACCTGGTAGCGAGGCGGGTCTGGCCTACCGTGTTTACGGCCTACCCACGCACTGGATCTCTGCGGCTCTGGCTATGGCTGTAGAGACTGCTCTACCAGATGCCCACTGGCGGTCATCTGGTAACCCTGGCGCCCTACCAGTTGCCCACCAGCGGGCATCTGGTACTTACCAGTTGCCCACCAGCGGGCGCTCAACAAAAGATACCTTACAGTACCTTGCAGTACCACTACGTGTACCCATAAATGGGGCAGGCGATGCCCGCACCCATCTGCCCCTTCTGGATGAGCTCTCGCTGAACTTCACCTGGGAGGAGCAGACGGAGTACGTCGAGTTCTGGTTGCAGCGATTCGTGAGAGGCAAGAGAATCCCAGCCGCGAACACCGCGCTGGCCAAAGCCTTCGGGCGGGCCTTTGGCTTCCAGCGCGACGGAGAATTGGTCGTTGAGCCCGGCCAAGGCGAATACGCCCGCCTCGGTGGGATGGCCAAGGAGTTCCAGGATCTCGGCGGCCACGTGGCCGTTTGGCAAGTAGCCTGCCGCATGTGGGGGCGGGATCTCCAAGGCGATCCCCTGGCTTACCTGGCCCAGAGCCTGATCCGAGAGCGAAACGAGAGACGGGAGGAGAAGCATGAACGGAGGAAACGCCAGAGGTCTGGCGCACGTAGGCCAGCGGGTCATGGCTACCGTCGGCTCCCTGGCGATGCCAAGCGGGACTATCTCGCCGACCCCTCTGTCGAGGGGGACCGTGACGAGCCGGAATCTGGCTGACGTCCCCTGCACATGCGGGGGGCTGGGCTTCGTCACGCTTGATGTGCCACCTGGTCACCCTGACTTCGGCCGAGCCGTCCCTTGCTCCTGCCAGTTGGTGGAGATGCACAGAGAACGCGCGGCCAAGCTGGCCAGGCGGATCGCCGAGTTCTCTGGCATGGCCAGTGCTCACGCCCAGGCCAAGACCTTCGAGGACTTCGATGTGCTCGGGGGCAATCGCAAAGCCTTCCTGGCAGCGCAATCTTTCGCCGACGGTCCGGATGGCTGGCTGGTGCTGATCGGTGGCTACGGCTGCGGCAAGACGCACCTCCTGCTGGCCATCGGCAACGGTTTGCTGGGGCAAGCGGACGCTAAGCCGGTGGTATACGCCAATGCCCCTGACCTGCTGGACAGTCTCAAGGCCACATTCGGGCGTAATGGCGATGGGGACACCTACGACGAGAGGTTCCGTGCCCTGCGCACGGTGGACGTGTTGCTGCTGGACGATCTGGGCGCGGAGAGCCCCACGCCCTGGGCAGCGCAAGCCTTGTATCAGCTCCTGGACTATCGCTACATGCGCGAGCTACCCACTGCAATTGCCTCCAACATGACGATGGCCGAGTTTCCCGACCGCATCAGGTCGCGCCTGAAAGACCGGTCGGTAGTGCAAATCGTGGGCATTACCAGCAGGGACTACCGGAGGCAGAAGGCGAGGAGACGAGCACCGAAAACCGGAGGTGGTCCATGATCAAGCGCATCTTCTGGATAGGGGCCAAAGCGCTGCTGCTGATGCTGGTGGCGCAGGCCAATTGCGCCGCGATCCTGGCAAGACCCGTAGCCCTATCGTCTTCGAAGCCAGCAATGGCCCCGGTCAGCTCATTGGCCAGGGAGCTGTCAAGCCTGCTGGCGATCCCGATGCCAAAGTGGCCATCTTGATCAACCGTGCCGAGGCCGGCAAGATGGCCTACGCCGTGTTGGAGTATCTGCAGGCGTATGCCGTGGTTCAGATGCTCCACCCCGCTCCAGCCAGGCCGCCTGCCTTCGCATCCAGAGAGGCACTGCCCAGAGACGGGGACGGCGATGGCAGAGGGGATGGGAGAAGATCAGAAATCCGGCCAGGGCTGCCAGAACCACTGCCAGTACCACCAGTACCACCGACGCCACCAGGGCGGCCGGCTCAGCCGGAGTCTCCAGCCGCTTCCACGGCCACGCCTCCCCCTGCCGCCACAGCCACCGACTCTTGGGCTGCCGTCTATGGCCGCGACTTGAGCCAAGAGGACGGCCGGCTGCTGCTGGACCGGGCTGGCAACGATTACGGCCGGGCGCTGGTCTTGCTGGCGCAGCCCCGGCGTGAAACCGTGATGAAGGCATAGCAGGGGCAGGGCCGGACACAACAGAAAGCAGCGTAGCAGGGCAAAAGAAACCTGGGAGTTTTCATGAACAACAACATCGTAACTTTCGCCGACGTTCTACGCCACCTGAAGGAGTTTGAACGCCTTTTGCAGGCGCAACAAGCGCGCCTCGACGTGTTGGACGAGGCCGAGGTTCTGCACCGCGTAGAGACACTGGCAGTGGATGTGCCTTCTCTGCGAAGTGAGTTGACCCTGCTACGCAGCCGAGTAGACGAGCTCCAGCGACGACGTCTCCGAGCGGGCTTGGAGCCTGGCGGGGATTGGTACACAGCCTGGCGCGAGACCTCGCTTCCCCGTCACCTCAAAGTCGACGAGGCCCTGATCCGCGCCCTGGGGGAGACAGGTGAGTGCTTGCGCCAACCGCTCGTGGACAGACTCTACGGTTGCGGCGCTATCAACACTCGTTACGCCAGCCGCAGCGAGGCCCAGAAGCCGTTCAAGCGGCTCTTGCAGTGGGAAATCATCGACCGGGTAACCGCCAGGCGCGAGGGTGTGGGGGGGCGGCCGGTTGGCTTCTTCCGGTTGACCGCACGCGGACGGCACGCTCACCGTCTCCAGTGCCAACGCAGGTTTGGAGAAGGCCGCGGGGATAGCGAGTATGATGCAGCTCGCTGCGAGCCTGTGACGAGCGAGTACGACCTGCTGCTCGCTCGTCACAAGAGCCCGGAGCACGTTTGGCTCAACCTGCGGGCTGGGCAGATCATGCGCTATTGGGCCCAGAGTGTGAATCTCTATCCCCGCGAGGGAGAGATCCGTGGCGTCGGCCTCTTCGCTCCCGACATTGAGGTTCTGCTCCATGGGGGAGACCGACTCTACGTGGAGTGCGAACGGGGGCGCTGGAAGGCCTCAGTAGCTCGTCAGCGCAAGTGGGAGATCTACCACCAGATGACCCACGGACATTTCTATCTCTTCGTCCCAAACAAGCCCACCCAAGAGGCGACCTGCAGGGAGATCCGCCGCTGGGCACGAGAGGCCAAAGTTAATGTCCACCTGCACCTCTGCAACGTGTTTGTCTGGCATAGGGAGTGCAAGACAGATGAGCGGATCGAAGGCGATCCGCCCTGGACCACTGAGGAAGAGCACAGATATGCTCAACCGGGTTTGTTCCAACCCCGACTGCAAAATCAGCGATAACCCAGGTTTACTAGCGGTACAGCACTAGGGGAGATAACCTTTTTGGAATTAGGTCCCATGCTGGAAGAATGGAAGTAGCCTCTGGCTTTGGCCTGCCCTCCCGTCCCGTCCTGGCCCTTGCTGTCCCATGCCCTGGCTTTGTGCCTGGTGCCCTGGCCCTGAGGGAAGCCCACAATCCAATACCACGAAAGGGGTGACGAGATGACAGACACTGAGAGACTGGCCAGGATCGGGGAGCTGCTGCGGGTGCGCAGCCTGATCGTGACCAGGCACGAGGAGCAGTTGGAATGCATTGACGGCCGGCTGCAGGCGCTATACCCGGCCGACTTCCTGGTCGCAGTGAGCCAGGCGGAGGCCCAGGGCACCGAACCGCCCGACTTCTTGACTTGGTACGCCAGCCAGGCGGTGACCGCATGACGCCCACCCCGCCACCTGTCCCAGTCCACCTCGCCACGGACGCTGCCCAAGCTGTTGTAGACAGCGGGCTGTGGCATCCAACGGATACTTCTACCCGGCTTCCACTCTGGGCGTTGCCGTTGCCTGATGGCGACAATGTTGACCCCGTGGGGGAGTAGACCAGATACGCCCCAGGCCGTGGCACAGACACAGAGAGCATGGAGGGAGGCACATAGTGATTGTCCACTATTTCGGTCGCCTGTGCGGCTGGCGCCGAAGCAAGAGCTGGCGATGGACTGAGGAAAAGGCTAGCCTTGGGTGGTGACACCAGAAGCGATAGTGCATACAGGTGAGACGCACAAGCTCAAGACGGGGATTGACGAGAGGTCTCAGATATGGTATCATTGATATAGAGTGGTCAATATGACACCTCCGAGCGGAGCCAGAATGGTCAACCCAATCCCTGCTACAACTGATCGGCGGATCGCATACATCTGTGCCTGTTGCGGTGAGTTCGTTGAGGTTCCCCTTTCGGTAGAACTCATAGATAGCGGCACTACCCTGAACTGCGGGAAATGCAACGGCGACACAGTTTTCCACCTGTCCCGGACTGCGGGAGGGGCCGCCAGCACGGAGGTGATCGTGCTGCAACGAGGAACGTCAGCGCTTGTCCAATCGATGCAGTGAGGAGACCCTATTGGCGACACCGCCACGCTAACAGGCACTATCGAACATATCTGGATGGATACACACACCTTGAAACTACCGCCTCAAGACCCGGTCGAAACCAAGACGGGGACCATCGAACACGTCATCTTCCACGCTCCGGATACGGGCTACACCGTGGCCGCGTTCCAGCCGGACGATGAGCTCCTGGGCATCACCATAACCGGCAACATGCCCAGCCTCGACGTCGGGGTGACCGTGGAGATCACTGGCTGCTGGGTGACGCACAAGCGCTACGGCCGGCAGTTCCAGGTGCGCAACCTGCGCTTCACCTTGCCTTCCACTTTGGAGGGCCTTGAGGCCCACCTGGCCTCTGGGCTCATCAAGGGCGTGGGGCCCGAACTGGCCCGGCGCATCGTGGCTCACTTCGGCCTGACCACACCGCAGATCATCGCTCGCTACCCAGAGCGACTGAGAGAGGTCAACGGCATCGGCGTCAAGCGAACGAGCACGATCGCTGCTTCCTGGGAGGAGCAGGAGGCCATCAACCGCATCATGGTCTTCCTGCGGGGCCTGGGGATCGGGCCGGCTACGGCCATGA
>DFBV01000175.1:1003-3096 GCA_002366755.1 Anaerolineales bacterium UBA3071 | reverse complement strand
CCGGTTTCAGCGTCAGCACCTGGGGCACGCGGTTGAGCATCCACAGCCCCAGCGGCAGCCCGATGATCGAGACATTCAGCACCCAGGCGGCGATGATCCAGTACAGCGTCACGTGCCAGCCGACGAAGATGAACCACAGCACGCGCAGCAAGAAGGGTATCCTTGTCTTCTCGTGCACTTGCATGGTTGAAGAGTTATCGCTCACCTTGTACCTTCCTAGAGATCATGAGTTACACTTCAGCGACTTGCTGGTCAACATCTCAGCAACCTTTCCACAGACAGGTCCTCGTCGAGGTCCTCCCAGTGGATGCCAGTACCTCCGCCAATGAGTCGCCAGTTGTTCCTCTGCGCCGCGTCGGCGTCTCTGAGGCTGGGAAACCACCCCAGCGGAACGCTGAACTCGCGATCGTCAGTCAATCGCGCATGAAGCATTTCGGCATCGAAATGGGCTGTTGCAATTGAAATGGGCATAGGCTTGGCTGCAGTCGTCGAGTCGACAATCAGCTCGGTCGTTCTATTCCCCATCCAACATCCAACTTCCGACTTCCATCCTCACGTGGCCAGGAAAATGTCCGTCCCACAGAAGGGACAGGTGACCACGCCTTTGCCCGCCAACTCCAGTTCGCCGCCGCAGTTGGGGCATTTCTTTCCCGCCCGCATCTGCGATGCCTGTTTGGAGTAGAGCATGCCCTCGTCCCAGTTGATGTAGCCGCTGAAGAGCCCCTTGCCCACCAGATCGTAGATCCACTCCTTGACCTGGTCGCGGCTGGCGTCGAGTTCCAGCGCCGTCTCCGCCACGCTCACCTGGCCCTGGGTGACGACCATGTTGAGGATCTTCTTTTCCTTCTCCACCTCGGCGAAGGCCGCAGCCTCGCGCCGGCCCCTGACGAAGAACCACGCGCCAGCGGCGGCCAGCGGCAGGGAGACGAAGATAGTCATCAACACCAGACCCAGCGCCGCCCCGCCGATCGTCGTATCGCCGCCCGCCAACTGCGCGCCCATCAGGCCCGCCGTGGCCAGGAAAACGATGATGCTCAGGGCAATGAGGATGATGCCCACTCTTCGGCCTGAACCAACCATGTGTGCCTCCTTTCTTGAGTTAGGAAACAAGTAGACAAGTACACAAGGAAACAACCCTCAGCCCCCTCTCAGCCCCCTCTTTTCCCTTGTTTCCCTCCGTTTCCTTCGTTTCCCTTTATCCAAACCCGCCGCCTCCTCCTCCGCCCCCCCCGCCGCCGAAGCTGCCCCCACCGCTGAAGCCACCACCGCCGCCGCTCCAGCCGCGGCTGCTACCGCCGCCCTTAGGCGCCGGTCGACTGCTGAAGGTGCGCGAAGCGGAGGAGAGCATGGAGCCCAGGCCAGCACTCATGCCCGCCAGACCACCGCCGAGGCCCTTTGAAGCATCCGCCAGCGAGGGAGCTGGCCGCCCTTCCCGTGAGGACGGCGCGGCGCGACCGATGCGGCCACCGCTCGGTGCGGGCGTCGGCACGCCCCTGATCGGACGTCTGCGACCCGGCCCAGGGATGAACACCGGCCCCACTGGCTGATACCAGGTGGGCGCTGGTGTCTCCAAGGCAGCGAACTTCTTGATGAACTCCTTGTCCAGCCCAAAGGCGATGGCGTAGGGCAGGTAGCACTCGAAGATGTCCTGCGCTTCCTCCAGATTGGTGTACTTATCGATGTCCTTGAGGTAACGTTTGAAGGCGTCCCAGCGTGCTGCTGCTTCGGACCCGGCCTGCGTCTTGCGGGGCATCACGCGGGCGATGATGATCAGTCCGAGGGCACTCACCCCCAGGCTGATGGGCAGGCAGATGGCGAACTCCGTGTACTGAGAGAAGGTGGCTACACCGCAGACGCCGGCCACGGCGATCAAGATCAGCAGACCGACGCCCACGCCGGCGTAGGTGCTGCGCACCCGCTCGGGGCTGCGGCGAAAGAAGCCCAAATCCACCGCTTCCTGGTAGAGTTGCTTCTTCAGCTTGGGAATGGCTGTGTAGAACTTCTCCTTCAGGTCGGAAAGCGTGCGCTCCTGGCGCCCGCCGAAGATCTTGTTCAGCAAGGTCTTCTCGTACTGGCGCAGACCATCGGGCATC
>DFBV01000175.1:0-977 GCA_002366755.1 Anaerolineales bacterium UBA3071 | reverse complement strand
TCCATGACACCCCGCCGCGCCAGGTCAACGATGCCCGCCAGGATGTCCTCCATGTCCGCTTCCTCGTCCACTAGCGTGCCCGCCACGCTGGCCGGCAGATCGGAGGGCGGCTCCGGCAGATAGTCAGCCACCAGCTTCACCGGCACGTCCCGTCCCTTGGTGTACCACAGCGCATACAGCCCCACCGGCCCCATGATGAGGAAGAAGAGACTCAGGGCGCCGACGCCCAGGTTGACCACGGGTCGCGTGGTGGCCTCGTACTCCGCCTGCTGCTCCAGTTCCGCCACTTCCTCGTCCGCCTGCTTCTGCCAGCTCGAAGGTGCGCCGACCACCACGCCAGGGGTGAACTCCACACGCACCTCCAATTCATCCCCCGCATCTATCCGCCCATCGGCAGTGAAGACCACCGTGCGGGCATCGAGCTGCTGCACCTCGGTCGGGCTGAAGTAGCTTTCAACCTGCTGCACTTCCGCACCCTCAGGCAGGTGCACCGTCACCTGGGAGGAGTTCACCGGGAAAGAGCGTTGGGGGAAGACCGCCTTCCACCAGATTTGGTCGCCGCCTTCGTAGTAGCGCAGGCCACCATGCACGGTGTAGGCGATGGTGTAGGTATGCATGCTGTCGCTGGTCTCGGGGAAATTCCACTTGATGCGGAAATACCGCCCCTCGCGGGAGGTGCTGAAGGTGTAGGGCGAGCCACCGCTGCTGCGCTGGTAGACGCGCCCTCCCTCTCGCACCTGCACATCGCTGATGCCGTCGAGGCGACTCGTGTCTATGTCGCGGGTGCCAAAGGTGAACGTGCCGCTGGTGAAGACGATCTCTTGCGTCTCCTCGACGCGGAAGGTGCCATCCTCGTTCACGGTCATGTCCACGTCCAGTCGCTGCCAGTAGAGGGTCTTGCTCTGCGCATAGGCGGTGCCTACGGTCATCAGCACCAGCAAGACCAGTGCCAGGTAAGATAATCGTCTAGATTTCAT
>DFBV01000206.1:2458-3099 GCA_002366755.1 Anaerolineales bacterium UBA3071 | reverse complement strand
GGTTCGGCGGCACGACGCTGTCGAGCCAGGCCTGGAAAGAACCGGCCCACGAGCCAGGGAGCGTGAACGTGGCGTAGCTGCGAGTCAGCAACCCCACCTGCAACGTCCCGGCGATCAGCACGCCCAGCAGCAAGGCGAAGAAGACCCACGTGCGGCCGGGCACCTTGTCCTCCCGGGCGAAGGCGCCTCCACCGTTGGTGGCCGCATTATGAGCTTCGTCGTCTTGTCGGAAGAACCAAGCCATCAGGAGGCCGATGCCGATGCCGAAGACGATGGAGAGCACGATACGGGCCAGGGCGATGTCCATGCCGATCTGCACACCGGTGAGGGAGATGGCCAGGATGTTGACCGCCGGCCCGACGAACAGGAAGGTGATAGCCGGACCCAGCCCAGCGCCCTTTCTGTGGATGCTGGCAAAGAGGGGCATGATGGTACAGGAGCAGACCGCCAGCACAAATCCACCCAACGCCGACGCCGGGTAGGAAATCCACTTGGGGGCGTCTCGGCCCAGGTACTTGGTGATGGCTTCCTTGGGGACGAGAGCGGACAGCGCTCCGGCGATGAAGAAGGCCGGCAGCAGGCACAGCAGCACGTGGGCCGCCAGATAAGCCGTCAGGCTTCCCAGGCCCGTCTGCAACAGT
>DFBV01000206.1:0-2416 GCA_002366755.1 Anaerolineales bacterium UBA3071 | reverse complement strand
CCCAGCGCAGCTCACTCTGCGTAGAGATCAGGATCGTCCAGTTCCCGTTTTCGGGTGGTGTTCCCCAATCGTGTTGGTGGGAGTGCTGCTCGCTTTTTCACCGCAGAGACCGCCGAATATGCGACGCGTCATATATGCATACTGATGCATAGTATACACAATAACCAGCCCTTGTCAAATCGCCACTCGCAGACTATAGTAGCCTGGCAGCGGAATCTACAACATAGCTCGATGGTCTGCACAGAGACTCAAGTTGCCACAGCCTCTGCAAGGTTCCTGTGTCATGCCGCGCAACTGCCTTCTCGGATTTGACAAGTCGGCGGTTGTGTATATACTATACCCCAGTAAGGTATGCTCGCGCTAAACGTCTGGGACAGTGTTGACAAATGGAGGGGCGGCATGGCTCAAATCGCATCCTCGGAAGTGAGAATAGACTTGCAGCATCGCCTGCGGCGCATTGAGGGGCAGGCGCGGGGCGTGCAGCGGATGATTGATGAGGGCCGGGACTGCAAGGCTGTCCTTCAGCAATTGGCGGCCATTCGGTCTGCCGCCAATCAGGCCAGCTTGGTTCTGGTACGATCCTACGCCACTCAGTGTCTGACCCAGCCGGGCGAGCAGTCGCTGACCGAACTGGTAGACGATCTGGTAGGTGTGCTGGCGAAGATCGTCTGACACGAAATCGTTGCCGGTGTCAGTAGGGAAGGGTGAGGGTTGCGGGGATGGAGAACCTGGGCACGGTTGTGATCTTCGTTGTTGTTTTCTTGCTCTGGCTGTTGCTTGCCCGCAAGGGGGGTGGCGGTTGAGGGCTAGATCGCGAGTGCTGATCCCGTGTGGATCAGAGAATTCTCGACATTATGCATGGGGGAATCATCATGGCTGCCAAGTCCGAGGTCAGTGTGAAGTGGACAGGGAGAAAGCAGTTCTTGGGTACCGACAGCACCAACCATTCGGTAGTCCTGTCGGCGTAGGACGCGGAGAACGGCACGGGCGTGAAGCCTGGCCTGTCTGGCGGGTGCCCAGTGGCTCCATAACCGCTGCGGGTGCCGCGGCGGATCGGAAACAATCATAAACAGGAGTGTAGATGTGAACGAGACTCGTATTAACCAGCCCATCCATGTCAGCGATGGGAACTTTGAGAAGACGGTGCTTGAGTCGCCGGTGCCGGTGGTGGTGGATTTCTGGGCTCCCTGGTGCGGGCCCTGCGTCATGGCGGCTCCAGTGCTCGAGAAGCTGGCCGAGCAATACGCTGGTCAGTTGATCGTGGCCAAGGTGAACGTCGACAATGATCAGCAGTACGCTGGTCGCTACGGCGTGCAAGGTATTCCCACCCTCCTCTTCATCAAGGACGGGGAGGTCGTGGATAGCGTTGTGGGCTTCAGGCCTGCGGACTTCCTCAAAGGGAAGGTGCACAAGCTGTTGGCAGCGGACAACGCGCAATAGGCCAAGTCCAAGGTGGTGGCCGACGCCGCTTCTGAAGAGACAGCCATGTTGAGCCAACTACTCCGTCTGTTGCGGAAAAACCTGTTGCTCATCCTCATTGTTGCTATCATAGGGGGGGCGTATCTGTTCCTGCGCACCCCCGAGAGCGACGTGGCCTCGCTTGCCGCGCTGGATGAGCAACTGGTTGCCGGGCGGCCGACGCTGCTGGAGTTCTTCTCCAATGGTTGAAGCGGTTGCCTGGCGGCTAAGCCTGTCGTGGACAGGTTGGAACGAGACTTGGCAGAGCGGGCGCAGGTGCTGCGGTTGAGCATCTTCAGTGAGGCCGGTCGGGCGGCAGCCGCTCGCTATGGCGTCTGGGCGGTGCCCACCTTTGTGGTCTTCGATGGACAGGGAAAGCCAGTGGCACACAGCACCGGATTGCCCGATGGGAAGAAGTTGCGGGCCTTGCTAGAGTCGCTGGCTGAGGGGACGAGTGGATGAGAGGGACGGACACCATCGTTTTAGCGCCTATTGGTCGCGTGGAGAGCGATTTCTCCGAGTCCTCTTCGGTGGAGGAGATGCGACAGCGCCCTTCGCGACTGGTGGTGCGGCCTGAATTCGCTGTCGGGCTGGAAGGACTGGCGGCAGGTGATCGGATCGTCGTCCTGTTCTACTTCCACCAGTCGGAAGGATATGCCCTCCGGCAGCATCCCCGAGGCGACATCAGCCGGCCGAAGCAGGGTGTTTTCACTCTCCGCAGCCCGCGCCGCCCCAACCGGATTGGCGTGACCATGGCGTACGTCGAGGCCATAGAGGGGAACGTGCTACACGTCACCGGACTGGACGCCTTGGACGGCACGCCGCTGCTGGACATCAAGCCGTACGTGTCCTTCTTCGACGCGTCGGGGGAAGGTGAGGGGACCTGAAGAGCACTTTTCGTCTTCGGCCTACCCAATGCGGTGGTCATCTTGTGGGAAGGAGTGTAATTCCAATGCCT
>DFBV01000164.1:1004-3259 GCA_002366755.1 Anaerolineales bacterium UBA3071 | reverse complement strand
ATCCGCTTAATCCGCTGACGCTTTTTTTGGCTTTTTCCGTAGAGTCATTCTTTGTCTCTCGCTCATTCAAGAATGGCAAGACAGCAATTTGCCAGGCTCACTGGGCTTCAGCAAGCTGAAGCGTCCACTACAGGATTCCCGAGTAGGCCTTCACTGCCCCACCGGGGTCAAAACATCCGGACGAATGGAGCGGATCACCTCCAGCGAGGTTAGGGCCTCCTCCACGGTCAGCTCAAAGATGATGGGACCGTCGTACCTGGCCTCCGCCAGCCTGTCCAGCAGGCGGGCCACGTCCAGATCGCCCGTACCGAGAGGCCGGTGATCCTTCCCGTAGCCGATGTTGCGCTCCGGACCCTGCCACGGCCCGTCGTGCAGATGGACCTCGCTCAGACGCGGCAGGCACCGTTCCAGCGCCTCGAAGAGACCCACCGGCCCCGAAAAGCCCACCAGCACGTGGCCGGTGTCCAGGCAGACAGACAGGTCCAACTGTTCGGCCAGTTCCATCGTCAGGTCAAAGGGAAACTCGATGGTCTCGATGGCCAGTTGGCGGCTGGGGATGCCCGTCTTATTCAGAATGGTCTGGAGACTCTCGCGGGCGTGGCTCTGGAACTGGCGCAGGATGAACATTTTGGCCAGGTCCGGCAAGTTCATCTGATAGAACTCGGCGGCCAGCGCGCCGGTGGCGTGCAGTACGTAGGCCTCTGGCTCCAGGACCAGGGTGCTCTCGATGGTGTCGATCAGGGCCCGCACCGAGCCTTCCCGCACGGGTGCCAGGGGCGTGGAAGGCTCCACCGACCAAAGAGGCAGGTGGACGGTGTAGCTCACGCCGCTGCCCTCTTTGAGCTTCGCCAGCCGTTCAATGGTCGGCGGCGCGAAGCTTTGGGGCAGGAACAGCGCCATGTCGCCGCCCAGTTCGATGGGGTTGAACCCTTGCGAGAAAAGCTGTCGCGCCAGGTCGGCGTGGTCGAGAGTGGCGATGTAGGCCATCGCCTCCTCTACGGACATCCCTGAGGGGATCAGGGCCTCCCGCTGCATGGTGATGATGCCAAATCGCATGTTTGCCTCCTGTCCTGCAACCTTCTGGTAGCTTCAGTACCGGACGCTTCTTGCTGAACGCCTGGATTCCATCACCAATGGCACGAATGGCACGAATAGCACGAATATGCGAATCTAAAGCCACCATGGTGACGTTCATCCCCGCGAACGAGGCTGCTATGTGGATGGACCCGCCATCTCACGGTTCAATTCGACTGGCTTCTCGTCTAGCGGCCTCTTTGATAGCCTCCCAGAGCGCAACAACATCCACGCCCAAGGTTCTGGCCTTGGCATCCAAATAGGCTTCGTCGAAGACAGCAGACTGTTCCGGATCCGCACCCAGGTAGCGAAAGACCATCATCTCGTAGATATCCGTTTCGTGCTTGCGCGAGCGCCCCTCCGCCCAAGCCATCAGTTTGCCGACGATCACATCATCAGGGCGAGCACACCAGACCTCAAACGGCTTGGCACCTGGCACTTCGACACTCTGTCGTACCCGACGTCGGAACGCCCGGCGATAGGGTGACGCCATTGTCAGTGGCACCAAGTCGGCTTTCTCTCCTCGACTGGTGTCAATGATGTTGAACATGGTGCCCAGTCGGATACAATCGCGCATCTGCACCGGATCAGCATAGTAGCGCGGGGGCGGATACGCAGCGACTAGAGCCTCGATGTGTTCATCGCTCAGATCCACCACGATGTCTATGTCGTAGGTGACGCGCGTGATGCCATACACAGCGGCGGCAAAGGCACCGATGATCATGTAGGGCGCGTCGATGGCCTCCAGGGTGTGCAGGATGTCCAGAAAGAGGCTAAGGTCCGAGGGGCGTTCGTTCGACACGATCCAACTCCTCCAGCACTTTCAGATTGATTTCACGGGACGACAGGCACGGATATCGCTGACGCAATCGGCCGCGAATCAACCCCACTGCCAACTCTCGGGCATCAAGCATGACCCGGACTCGCCGCCCAGCGGGCAGTTTCTCCAGCAGTCGCACCTGTTTCAGGTCTACCGGGTCAAAGCAGCAGGTCGTTGCCTTTCCACGATCCATAGACGAACTCCTTGTAGAGCAAACCTGGCAGATGGCGGCATGGTCATGGCGAAGTATACTACTATCGGGGAGAATTGGCAAACAGTGTGGCCGTTTCATCACCCTCCACGACTTTGCTACAGTCCCTTGGAAAGCCACCCTGATCAACGCCGTGATGACCGTTTGCGT
>DFBV01000164.1:0-886 GCA_002366755.1 Anaerolineales bacterium UBA3071 | reverse complement strand
TTGGACACGACGCGCATCGCGGTCGTGTGTGAACCTTCGCCAGCGGCCTATGCTGCGACTGTGGAGCTGTTCCAGGAAGCCGGACTGGAGCCACCGCCCAACCAGCCAGACCTGAGCCGGTTGCTGGCCGAGTACGACGGGCAGTTGGATGCGGCGTTCATCGTCACGCCGCACGCCTACCACCATGACCAGGCCAGGGCCTGCCTGGAGGCCGGATGGGACGTGCTGCTGGAGAAGCCGATGGCCATGAACGCGGCCGAAGCACGCAGCCTGATCGAGACGCGCGACCGCACGGGCAAGCTGCTGGTAGTGGCCTTCCCCGGCAGCCTATCGGCGGAGGTCCGCACAGCGGTGCGGATGCTACGGTCCGGCGAATTGGGCGAGATCCTGAGCATCAGCGCGGTCGTGTGGCAGAACTGGGGAGCCGTCTCCCTCGGCACCTGGCGGCAGCAGCCGGAGCTCTCCGGGGGCGGCTTCCTGTTCGACACCGGCGCTCACATGCTCAACACCGTGGCCGACTTGGCTGGCGAGGATTTCGTCGAGGTGGCCGCCTGGTTGGACAACCACGGCCGGCCTGTGGACACGCTGGGCACAGTGATGTGCCGGCTGGCCTCCGGCGCCCTCGTCACCCTGCACGGCTGCGGCGAGGCCATCCCCTCCTGCACCTCCGACGTGCGGGTGTTCTGCACCAAGGCCATCCTGCGCACCGGCATCTGGGGCGAAAGGCTGGAACTGCAACGCGCTGGGCGCAAGCGGCTGCGCAAAGTCCCGCTGCCACCGTCGTTGGGGGTATGGGAGCAGTTCCTGGCCGTGCAGAATGGTCAGATGCCCAACCCCTGCCCGCCTGAGGTGGGCTTGCGTTTGGCGCGCCTGTGGGATGCCATCC
>DFBV01000012.1:9188-14714 GCA_002366755.1 Anaerolineales bacterium UBA3071 | reverse complement strand
TGCTGGGCCGCGCCCAGGATGCCGCCAGAACCGGTGGGGCCGCCAGCGCCGAAGATAACGTCCGCGCCCTCGGCGATCTGCGACTCCGCCGCCGCCTTGCCGCGGGCCGGATCGACGAAGCTGTCAATGTAGACACCGATCGCCTCGCACTCGGGGCAGGCGTACTTGACGCCGTTCTCGTAGCCGTTGCGGAACTTCTTGACCGGCGGGATCTCCATGCCGGCCACGATGCCCACCGTCTTCGACTCGCTCATCAAGCCCGCCAGAGCGCCCACCAGGAAGCCCGACTGATCCTCACGGAAGACCAGGCCCATGATGTTGTTGTTGGGCACGTCTTCTGGAGCATAGGCGAAGTCCACGATGGCGAAGTTGACGTCGGCGTACTTGGCGGCCATCTTCTGGGTTGTCTCACCCATCATGAAGCCGACGGTGACGATCATGTCGAACCCTTCGTTGACGAACTGCTCGACGTTCTTCTCGTAGTCGGTAGGCTGCAGCGTCTCGATGAAGGCGCTTTCGAGGCCGAGTTCATCCACGGCCTGCTTCATGCCCTCGTAGGCATACTGGTTGAAGGTGCCGTCGTCCACCTTGCCTACGTCCGTCACCAGCCCGACCTTGAGCTTGGGTTCCTCAGGAACGGGGGTTGGTTCTGGTGCTGGAGTGGCCCGTGCACAGGCCGCTACCAGCAGCGAGAGCACGACCAGGCCAGCGATGATACTAAAGAGTAGTTTACGCATTGGAAATCTCCTCCTATACGGAAATGTCTGATTGTCCGATTGGACTTACCCTAACGAAACGCGGATTGCTTCACCTGCCTGATGATGTTGTTTTCCCATCACCCCCTTTCTGGTCTTTATCTCTAACAAATGGCGGTGCTTTCACACCTCTCTATCCGATCGTCGGTGTCGAATCGAGAGGTTTGACAATGTCGCACTAGTTCGTAGTCACGCACGAAGCGCAGCGGAGTGCGGTTTCGCGCCACTCTGCTCCGCTCCGTGGCGCACTACGAGCCTCTCTCCGTGCTACAACGCGGAATGTGAGATTGTCAAACTACTCAGCCGTTGACTCCTCCAGCACTTCATCCACGGCCACTCGGAACCCAGCCAGCATCTCCGAGATGGCTTCTTCACCTCTGCCCCACTTTCCCAGGAGCTCATAAGCCCCTTCTCTCAGCACGAAAACCTCGACAGTGCAAGCATCCGGGTCCACCATCCAGTACTCTCTTACTGCAGCCTGCGCATACTCAGAGAACTTCTCATGTCGGTCTGCTCGCCAGGTACCGGGAGAGAGCACCTCTACCACCAGGTCCGGTGGCCCATATGCTTGCTCACCAATGCGGTTACTGTGTTCTTGGGTCACGAAGAAGATATCTGGCTCGCGTATTTTGCCCGGCCATAGCCGCACCGGCAATGGGGCCAGCCGTACTGTGCCCAGATGATGATCTTCAACGAAGCTGCGGAGCATCACGTATACATCGCCGACAATGCGCTGATGTGTCTCTGTCGGATGGGGCGGCATGACCAGTTCTCCTCCCGATAGCTCGACGAAGCGATTGGTGTCTGGCAGGACGAAGTAGTCCGCTTCCGTCCACTGTCCTCGGGGCGGCCACAACTGCGCTACTTCAACTGTCCACTCCAAAGGCGGAATGGTTGGCTCCACAACAGTGCCAACTGCCGTTGCTCCTTTCATCCCACACCCCCCGATGCTCCTGTCGCCGATTCGCCACGCTCTCCGGTTCACACCGCTCCCCTGGCCGGCGCAACCAGAAGCAGCCAGCATCACGTCATCTCCCATGGAACGGCGGTCGGGAGACCGGCTTCGAACTCCCTGCGAACGCTTACTCCCCCATCACCTCTTCCACGGCCACTTGAAACTCAGCTAACACCTTCGAGGAAGCCTCTTCGCCTCTGCCCCACTTGCCTAGCAATTCGTAGGCCCCTTCGCGCAGCGTGAACACTTCCAACGTTTGCCCGGGGGGATCCACGATCCAATACTCCCTCACTCCGGCTCGTGCGTACTCCACTGTCTTGTCCAGACGGTCAGTGCGTCGGGTACTGGGAGAGAGCACCTCAACCACCAAGTCCGGCGCTCCGTAAACCTGTTCATCAATGCGATCGCTGTGTTCCCTGGCCACGAACAGGATATCTGGCTCGCGAATCTTGCCCGGCCAGAGACGTACTGGCAGAGGACCGAATTGTACAGTGCCCAAGTCCCGCTCAGCCACAAAATCATACATGGTGCGGTATAGCTTGCCAACTATCTGTTGATGGGTGTGAGTCGGATGCGGTGGCATGACCAGTTCTCCTCCCGATAGCTCGACGAAGCGATTGGTGTCTGGCAGGACGAAGTAGTCCGCTTCCGTCCACTGTCCTCGGGGCGGCCACAATTGCGCTACTTCAACTGTCAATTCCAAAGACTGAACGGCGTCGTACATCACATCGCCAGATACCACTGCTTCTTTCACCTTCCCACATCTCCCACAACCCTTTTGGCGCCAACTAAACCATCACTATTGTTCCCATGCCAAAGTACATATCGCCTCAAGCAACTCCAATGAGAAGGGCCATGCCGCACACATTATAGCCCATTCCGTGAATCTGGGCAAGTTGGAACCAGGCGGGATGCTATGAGCCTTTCCTCCCCTCAACTGGAGGCAACACCTCGCGGCCCCGCCCGCCCGATTGGGCCGGTCCGATGGTCCCGTCTTCCTCCAGCGTGTCAATGAGGCGGGCAGCACGGGAATAGCCGATGCGCAGTCGCCGCTGCAGAAGGGATATGGACGCCCGATTGGCCTCGCGCACCACCTTCACCGCCTGGTCGTAGAGGTCGTCCTTGCGCCTGGCTTCCTCCTCCCGCTCGATCATCTCGTCCCACAGTGGCTGCTGGATCATCTCCTGGGGGCGGAAGGGTTGTTGTTGGGCCCCCATCCCTCCCGGCAAAGGCTCAGGGGCTCGCACACCCTTCCAGAAGCGCACCAGCCGCTTCAGCTCGCGGTCCGAGACAAAGCAGCCCTGCAAGCGCACCAGCTTGCTGGAGTCCGGCGTCATCAGGAGCATGTCACCGCGGCCCAGCAGCCGCTCGGCTCCGGGTTGATCGAGGATCACGCGGCTGTCCACCTGCGAGGTGACAGCGAAGGCAACGCGGGCGGGGAAGTTGGCCTTGATCAGACCCGTGACCACATCCACGCTGGGACGCTGAGTGGCGATGATGAGGTGGATGCCCGTGGCGCGGGCCATCTGGGCGATGCGGCAAACGTAACGCTCCACCTCGTCGGCGGCGATCATCATCAGGTCGGCCAACTCGTCAATGACGATGACGATGTACGGGAGAATCGTCTCGCCGCGGCTGGTGAGCATCTCGTTGTAGCTCTGCAGATGGCGCGCTCCGGCCTTGTTGAAGAGCCGGAAGCGGCGGTCCATCTCCCGCGTGGCCCAACGTAGCACGCTCACCACCCGTTCCAGTTCCACCACCACCGGGGCGATCAGGTGAGGAATGCCGTTGAAGATGGCCAACTCGACCATCTTGGGGTCAATCATCAGGAAGCGAAGCGTGCGCGGCGTGTGCGTGCAGAGCAGACAGGTCACGATGGAGTTGATGCACACCGACTTGCCCGACCCGGTGGCGCCGGCAATGAGCAGGTGAGGCATGAGCGCCAGGTCGGCGACGGCCGGTGCTCCGGATACGTCACGGCCCAGCCCGATCTTCAGCCTGCCCTTGAACTTGCCGAAGGTGTCCGATTGCATCACGCCGCCCAAGGAGACGAGGGAGAGCTGCACGTTAGGCACTTCCACGCCCACGACGTCTCGACCCGGCACCGGCGTCTCGATGCGGATGGGAGAGGCGGCCAGCGCCAGCGACAGGTCGTTGCTCAGCCGGGCGATCTGGGATACCTTGACGCGCACTTCCCTGATCCGCCCATCGCTGGTGCGGCGCGGGACTGTTCCTGGCTTCAGCCCGAACTGCGTGACCGCAGGCCCCTGGTTCGCTTCCACCACCTTAACCGGCACGCCGAAGCTGGCCAGCGTCTCCTCGATGATGAGCGCCCGTTGGCGCAAGTCCTCGCGACTGATCTCCTGCTCCGAGGAGTCCTCCAGGATCTCCTCCAGCGGCGGCAAGCGCCACTGCTGGTCGCCGCCAATGACTCTGGGGAAAAGGCGGGGCTCGACAGCGCGCCGCGCTCCCCCCGTCGCTGCTGTGGCCACGACCGGCGTCGTCTCCGGTCCAGGGGAAGGCGGCGCTGCCCGCTCCTGCTCGTCGAGAGGAGACAGCGGCCGGCGCAACCAGCGACGCCACAAGGCGATGCGGCCGTTGGGCAAAGGTGTCGGTGGCCGACCCAACTCGCGTCGCTCCCGCACTCGTCCAGTGGCCTGCTGAACCGCTTCCCAGAACTCCTCGAGGCTGACACCCCACACCAGGATGGCACCCACCACGGCCACGATGAACAGGATGAGCGCCGCGCCGGCCACTCCCAGTGCATCCACCAACCCCTGGCTGACGATCCAGCCCAACAGGCCGCCGCCGCCCCGTTCTCTGGCCAGCGCTTCGGGGTCGGCCGGATTGGCGATCAAGTGCGCCGTGGCCAAGAAGATCAGAAAGAGCAGAGCCACGCCTGCGGGCTGGCGCAGCCGCACCTCCGCCTCACTGGCCACTCGCCACCACACCAGACAGGCGCCAATGATGCCAAACAGCAAAGGGCTGATCCAGGCACCGACGCCAAAAACCAGTTTCAAACCATTCACCCACCAGGTGGCGACACTGCCTCGGTTGGCGGTGGGCAGGCAGAGCAAGGTGAACACGGCCAACACCAGCATGATGATGCCGATCACCTCACTCCGCAGTAGCTTGGCCAGCGCGTCTCCAGCGCCGCCGCGCTTTTTACGTCGTCCTCTCTTGGCCATTTCCCTGCTGCCTTAGCAGTTCCATCTGCTGGCTATAGAACATATCCCTCCCAACCAAACTGTATTGCGCCTAAATTTCCATGACCACAGGCAGGATGACAGGCCGTCGGCCTGTCTGCTGATAGCAGAACTCGCCCAGAGCATCCTTGATCTTGGCACTCACCGTCGAGCGGGGCCCCACCTGCTCCAGGGCCTGCCACACCTGCTCCCTGGCCAGCTCCATCAGCTCCTCGCTGTCCCGCATGTAGACAAAGCCCCTGGAGAGAATCTCGGGCCCCACCAGAATCTCACCGGTATCCATGTCCAGGGCGACGATGGCCACCAGGAAGCCATCACGGGACAGGTGGTGCCGATCCCGTAGCACCACGCGGCCCACGTCGCCCACCCCCAGACCGTCCACCAACACGCGGCTTGCTGCCACGCGCTTCCCTAGGAAACAGCCGCTCGAATCTACTTCCAGCGATTGCCCGCTCTCGAGGACAAAGATGTTCTCCTCGGGGATGCCACTCTCCCTGGCCAACCGGGAATGCAGTACTAAATGCCGATACTCGCCGTGGATGGGAACGAAGTAGCGTGGCTGGGTCAGGTTGAGCATCAGCTTCTGGTCTTCCTGACTGCCGTGCCCCGA
>DFBV01000012.1:8222-9172 GCA_002366755.1 Anaerolineales bacterium UBA3071 | reverse complement strand
AGAATCACCGTATCGCCGCGGCGCAGGTTGATCTGTCGATGTTCGCCCCTGGCCATACGCACCAGCGCCGAGGTCGGCTCCCCCTGGCTGCCGGTGCACACGATGGCGACCCGTTCATCGGGCAGCCCATTCATCTGCTCCGATGTCAACAACTCCTGGGGATCAATGTCCAGATAGCCCAGACGGCTGGCCATGCGACTGTTCTTGACCATGCTACTGCCCACGAAACCCACCCGCCGACCATGGCGGCGGGCAGCGATGATCACCTGCTGCACACGGGAGATGTTGGAAGCAAAGGTGGCGACGATCACCCGTCCCTGCGCCTCGCCGAACACCTCCTCGAAGGTCTCGCCGATCTCCCGCTCCGAGGGGGTAGAGCCGGGAGCTTCCGTGTTGGTGGAGTCGGAAAGCAACAGCAACACGCCGCGGTTGCCTAGCTCCTGGAGTTTGGCATAATCGGTCAGTTGGCCATCTACGGGATGGGGGTCAAACTTGAAATCACCGGAATGCACCACCAGCCCCACCGGGGTGGTGATCGCCAGCCCCACGGTGTCGGGAATGGAATGGCACACGTGGAAGAACTCCACGCTGAACGGGCCCAGTGGCAGCACATCGCGCGGCTTGATGGTATGCAGTTCAACTTGATCCAACAGGTGATGCTCCCGCAGCTTCACCTCGGCCAGGCCGAGCGTCAGCCGTGTGCCGTACACGGGAGCATTCACGTCAGAGAGGACGTAGGGCAGCGCACCGATGTGGTCTTCGTGGCCGTGGGTGAGGATGATGGCCCGCAGCTGCTCCTGCCGCTCCACCACATAGGAGATATCGGGGATGACGATGTCAATCCCCAGCATGTCGTTCTTAGGGAACATGAGACCGGCGTCGATGAGCAGCATCTCTTCGCCGTACTCGATAGTCATCATGTTCTTGCCGATCTCGCCCACACCACCCAG
>DFBV01000012.1:0-8111 GCA_002366755.1 Anaerolineales bacterium UBA3071 | reverse complement strand
ATGTCCTCTTCGATCATTGGACGCCAGCGAGGCTGATGCAAGGCGGCAGCGGGATGGAACATGGGGTAGTAGATCACGCCTCCCGACTGCTTGGGCCGGCCATGGATGCGGGAGATACTGGCTCCCGGGAAGTAGCGGGCCATGGAAAAGCGGCCCAGGGTGACGATGATGCGTGGCCGGATCAACTCGATCTGCTTGTCCAGGTAGGGACGGCAAGCGGCGATCTCATCCGGGCGCGGGTCGCGGTTGCCGGGCGGCCGGCACTTGATGACGTTGCCAATGAATACGTCTTCCCGCTTTAGGCCAATGCTCGCGAGCAGCTCATCCAAGAACTTGCCCGCGGCGCCCACGAAGGGTCGCCCCTGGCGGTCTTCGTGGAAACCGGGCGCCTCGCCGATGAACATGATCTGGGCATAGGGAGGCCCCTCGCCGGGCACCGCGCGGGTGCGCATCTGCCCCAATTGGCACTGTTGACAGACGGCGATCTGCCGATTGAGTTTCTCTAGTTCCCTGGCTGCGTCTGACATCAACTAATCTCCGTATGAAGTCTGCAAATGGCTGAATCCGCTCTGCTAATGCTCACTGTGAGGGTGTGCCATGTGCTGCGGGGCGCATGTCGCGTGTTGCGTCCGCGGAGCGAAGCGCTCCTGCAAACGGTTCCGCACATCGGCCCGTCGGCTTTCCAGTGTTGTCTGGACCGCCGGGCTGTGTATCCCTTCCAGCGTCATAATCAGACCGTCCTCGCCTGTGTCACCGTAGTAGTGGCGGCGGCGGCCAACCACCCGAAACCCCAGTCTGTGATAGAGCGCCTGCGCTGGAGTGTTGGACATGCGCACCTCCANNGGCCAGCTTTGCCTGCAGCGCGGCCGCCTGCTCCACCACACCCAGCAGGATCCACTCCCCCAGGCCACACCGCTGCCAGCGCGGGTGCACGGCAATGGTGCCGATGTGCGCCTCCTCGCCCCAGAGCCAGAAGCCAGCATAGCCCAGGAGTGTGGGCATCTCGTCCAGCCAGCCGCGCAGCACGAAGTAGTGGCTATGCCGATCCATGCTCAGGTCGTAGCGAAAGGCTCGCGGCGACCACGGCGTGGGAAACACCACCCGCTCGATGCGCATGACCGCTTCTATGTCACTCGCACGCATCGGCTCGATGGGCGGTGGCGTCTGCCGGGCGGTGGTCATGGCTTTGCTCGTGAACTCCGCCCCTTGGCGATGGCCGGTTCGTGCAGGTAGATGGGCGACAGGGATGTCGGATCGTCCTGCTCGCCGCGCTGATAGCGCGCCCAGGCCAGTTCGGCCAGGTACCCCGCACGGCGCAGCGTCAGCGCAGGCGAAGCCAACCGCACCTGTTCCCCCAGTCCCTCCTGCAACGCGGCAGCGGTACCAAGCCATATCTCCCCAGCGAAGAGGGTCTCTTGGCTGGTAGTAGCGACCCTTGCCACCACCTCTGCCACCGTTGAGAGGAGGTATTCCCCGCTGGGCTGCCACAGGTCCTCTTCCCAGCCATACAGCGCCCAGCAGACTCGCCCCCGGCCTGCCTGCACCAGCGCGCAGACCGGCAGCGGCTGCCAGCGGTGCGGATAGGCGACGACGTCCAGCGTCGGCACGCCCAGCAGCGCCAGATCGTGAGCGACGGCCAGTCCCTTGGCCACGCTGAGGGCGACGCGCAGTCCAGTGAAGGAGCCAGGACCCAGCGTCACAGCCACAGCGCTGAGCGACTGTGGCGTCAGTTCGGCCTGTTCCAGCATCTGAACGACGCGCGGCATCAACTCCACAGTGTGCTGCCGAGCCGAATGCCATGTGGCTTCGGAAAGCAGTTGCTGTCCGTCGTACAGAGCGATGCTGGCCAGCCGAGTTGCTGTGTCAAGCGCGAGTAACATGGAACCGGGTTTCAAGGTCTCACGTCTGAAGTTCGGAGTCTGGAATCCGGTCCTGAACGCCGAACCCTGATCTCCTCAACTCTCGACCCTTTGGGCTTTCAGACCATTCAGCAGGGCAATGTGCCGTTCGCCGGAAGCCATGAATTGTAGATGTCGCGTCGTGTGGTCTACGTAGACCAGAGACACGGCCAGGTGTTCATGCGGAAGAAGCGGCTCGATGCGTTCGGCCCATTCCACCACGCAGATGCCATCGCTGCCCAGCAGTTCGTCCACGCCGATGGCCAGTGCCTCGGCCACACCGTTTTCATCGAGACGGTAGCAATCAATGTGATAGAACGCCACGCCGTCAGCGATGCGATACTCATTGACCATGATGAACGTGGGGCTGGTGACGGGTTCCTCCACGCCCAGCCCGCGGGCGATGCCCTGCGTCAGACAGGTTTTGCCCGCACCCAACTCGCCGACCAGGGCAACGACGTGACCAGGCTGCAAGAGTTGCCCCAACTGGTCGCCGAGTCGCTGCGTCTCATCGGCGCTGCCGGTGGTCAATTCCAGGGCGAGATCTTCGACCAACAGGGGTCCGATTCCTTGCCGCGTTCTCCAAGCCATAACGAATCTGGAGCCATTATACCCCGATTAGCCGACGGAGACAACTGGCGATATGCTCTTGATGCCCAGCGCAGCCACTCCGACAGCGTAACGAACTGTTGACAGCCTGGCAGGGGAATGGTACAATGGCCGCGACGATATCAACAGACGGTGAAGACGGACAATGCGCAAACTGCTGGTTGCCACTCACAATGCGGGCAAAGTGCGGGAATACCGCCAGTTGCTGGCCGATTTGCCTCTGGATGTTACCTACCTCGACGAGGAAGGGGTTGATTTCGACGTGGAGGAGACAGGGAAGAGTTTCACCGAGAACGCGGTGCAGAAGGCCACCGCCTACGCCGAGGCCACCGGTCTCTGGACCTGGGCCGACGACAGCGGGCTGGAAGTGGACGCGCTGGACGGCGCGCCGGGGATACGCTCCAGCCGCTACGCCGGGCCAGGTGCCTCTGACGAGGACCGCTACCGCAAGCTGCTGCGAGAACTGGATGGCGTTCCCTGGGGGGCACGTACAGCTCGCTTCCGCTGCGTGGTGGCCATCACCACGCCGGAAGGGGAAGTGCGTAACGCCCCCGGTCGCTGCGAGGGAATCATCGGTTTCGAGCCCAGGGGCAGCCACGGCTTCGGCTACGATCCTGTGTTCTTCCTGCCGCAGTTCGATCGCACCATGGCCGAACTCTCACCCGAGGTGAAGAACCGCATCAGCCATCGCGCGCGGGCGGCGCGGGCAGCGAAGCGGTTGTTGTGGGGGATGCTACAGGAGGTTGAAAAGAGAAATCAGTGAAATCTGTGTAATCTACGGTTTGGCTCCGGCTTGTCCGGGTCAGGAAGAGAGAGCATGAAGTTACATCTGTTGTCGAAGTCGGACGTTGAGCAGGCCATAACCATGCGTGAAGCTATCGAAGTGGTGAAGGACGCCTTCACCCAGCTTTCGGCAGGGCAGACGACGGTGCCGCTGCGCACGGTGCTGGAAGTGCCGGAGCGGGAAGCAGTAACCCTCTTCATGCCCGCGTACCTGGCTGCCAGCGGCGAGATGGGAGCCAAGGTGGTGTCTGTCTTCCCACACAATGTCGAGCGTGGACTGCCCACCATCCACGCCGTGGTGGTGTTGCTGGACTCCGCCACCGGTCAGCCGAGGGCGCTGCTCAATGGCACCTACCTGACGGCTCTGCGCACGGGCGCGGTCAGCGGTGCGGCCACCGACTTCCTGGCTCGGCCCGACGCGCATACCGCGGCCATCTTCGGCGCTGGGGCACAGGGTCGCACGCAACTGGCGGCAGTCTGCGCCGTGCGGGACATTGCGCGTGCGTGGGTGTACGACGTGAGCGTCGAGGCAGCGGAACAGTACGTGCAGGAGCTGCGTGGACAGCCAGGAATGCCACCGCACCTGGCAGTGGCCGATTCCCCCGCCAGAGCGGTGCGGGAGGCCGATGTCATCTGCACGGCGACGACATCCTACGTGCCCGTCTTCGACAGCGGCGACGTGCGACCTGGGACGCACATCAACGGTGTCGGAGCTTTCACCCCAGCGATGCAGGAGGTGGACGTGGCAGGGCTGCGGACAGGGCGCATCGTCGTGGACAGCCGCTCCGCCTGCCTGGCCGAGGCCGGCGATCTCATCATCCCTCTGGGCCAGGGGCTGATCCCCACGGCTGAAGCGTGGACAGAGTTGGGCGAAATCGCCGCCGGCCGGGCGGACGGCCGGAGTTCGCCGGATGAGATCACCTATTTCAAGTCTGTGGGCAACGCTGTGCAGGATGTGAGCGTGGGACAAGCGGTTGTCGCCGCGGCGCGGCGGCTTGGCCTGGGGACGGAAGTCGAGCTGTAAGGAGTCGCCTCTGCGCCTATCATCGGATCGGGTCTCAGGGAGCGAAGAGCCAAATGAGCGCCAGGCTCATCGTCGCCACGAGCCCGAATTCCAACAACACTCGCGGGGTGAGTCGCCGCAGCAGTCCTTGGTAAGCCAGTCCTACCAGCAGATAGAAGCCCAGCAGGAGCAGCAGCCCACCTGTCAAACCTGGTATCCGCCAGTAGTTCAGGGCCCAGGTGGCCTCGCCCAACACCGCACCGACGATGAGAGCATGGACGGCAACGAGGCGCAGGGGGCGCCCCGTGCCGCGCAGCAGCTCCAGCGCCAACAAAGCGCTGATGCCCACAATCAGTGTGGCCGAGACGAGGCTGCGGGCCCGCTGGCGGTAGACGACGAGGAAAAGGAGCAGGACCGTAACATAGGTCAGCACGCTAAGGACGATGCGGGCGGTGCGGCAGGCGGGCGTTTCCCGCGCCATGGCATGGAACGTGGCGGCCAAGGTCAGGGCCACAGCGATCCCTGTCAACGCCAGACCGACCAGCCAGTTTAGTCGCGTGGGAGCCGTGGGCAGCAGCAAAGCAGCCACGGAGACGACCGCGCAGGGCAGTGCCCAGAGGATCCAGCGGTTCCGCAGCCGTCCCTCCCGCGCCAGCGGATGGGCCCGAACCACGGCTTCGGTGCCGCTGGCGGTCAGGGCGACAAGCAGTGCGCCCAGCAGCATATTGGTCGAAAGCTCCACGCTGAGGGGGGAGCCGAAGGCAATCCAGACCAGCGTGGTGCTGGGCATCTTCACCAAGAGCGTGGCGGTCAATCCCAACAGCACGATCCAGACGGCCACGCTGATGCGGTCGCGGTAATCTACCATGCCGTCATTCTATCCCATTTGTCGTATTTGTCAACTGGGGGAAGTAGACAAGTACACAAGGAAACAAGGAAACAAGGAAACAAGGAAACAAGTGTCGCGGCCTCTGTTGCTTCCAATATCCAATATCCAATACCCGTTCTCCGTGATTCTCGGTCTTCTGGCGGGCGTGGAGCTCAACCGCCTTGCCGACTATCTGGCACCGCGAGGGGCAACGTGTGCCTACTGCGGACGGCGGCGGGATTACAGTGGGGCCTGGGCTGTCGTTGCCTATTTGCGACGCAAGGGAACGTGCCCAGGCTGCACCGCGCCGCTGCCGCTGCGTCCGCTGCTGGTGGAGCTGACCTGCACGGTGGGTCTGCCGCTCCTCTGGCAGCGGCCAGTAGGAGCGAATGGCCATTTGCCCCCGCTGGAGACCGCCTTCCTGGCTGCCTACCTGTTCATCCTCCTGCTCCTCACGATCACCGATTTGGAGCAGCGCCGCATCCCCAACGTGGCGATGTACCCGGCGCTGGGGCTGGCGCTGCTCGGCGCGTTTGTGCGCCCGCCTGGTGACTGGCGGAGCGCGCTGCTCGGTGGGGCGGGGGCGTTCGTCCTCTTTCTGGTGCTGTACGGGGTGGGTGTGGGCTTCGCGGCGTTGCTCGGACGCAAAGACGGTGGAGCGGGCCTGTCGCCGAGGGCGCTGGGCGGCGGCGACGTGAAGTTGGCGACCTTTGTAGGACTGGTGACTGGCTGGCCGGGCGTCGTCGTCGCCTTGAGCCTGGGGATGTTGGCAGCGGCGGTTGTCGCTGGAGCGCTCATCGTCGTGCGACTCTCGCGCCGGCAGTACCATCGGGGCCAGACAATGCCCTACGGTCCCTTCCTGGCCGCCGGAGCCGCCACCGTGTTGCTGCTCGGAGCCTGAAAGCTCAGGGTTCGGGGCACAGCGCCGAACTCCGCAGCCTGAACTTGGAACCCGAACCGTCTGAACCTGACAATTGCAATCGCTTGCCCTTTCCGGTATGCTGCCTGCGAAGCTACGGCCCTCCTTGGCCATATCCGTCAGGGTGACTGCTGTGCCAACGCCAGGCGTGCTCAATGATCTCTCGTAGACCGTAGTGCGGCTCCCAGCCCAACTCGCGGCGGGCCTTGCGGTTGTCGGCCCAGACCATGGGCGGGTCGCCAGGGCGGCGGGGGCCGACCTCTACCTCGAAATCGAGCTCTGTGATCTGCCGTACCGTGTTCACGATTTCGAGGTTGCTGTATCCCTGGCCGGTGCCCAGATTGAAGGCAGCGCTGGGGCTGCCAGCGGCGAGATAGCGCAGTGCCGCCACGTGCGCCGTGGCCAGATCGTCCACGTGGATGTAGTCGCGGATGCAGGTGCCATCGGGGGTAGCGTAGCCGTCGCCGTTGATGAAGAAGCGGGGCCGTTGGCCCAGGAGGTATTCCATTAGCACCGGGATGATGCGGGTAGCCGGCTTGTACTCGTCGCCCAGGCTGCCGTCGGCAGCCGCGCCCGAAGCGTTGAAGTAGCGCAGGGCCACATGCCTGAGGCCGTGACAGACGTCGAACCACCGGAGCACCTGCTCGGCCATGAGCTTGGAGACCCCGTAGACGCTCTCTGGCTTCTGGCTTTCCTCTTCGGTGATTGGCACGACCTCCGGCTGGCCGTAGACCGAGCAGGAGGATGAGAAGACGATTTGCTTGACGCCATGCTCGGCCATGGCTGCGGCCAGGTTGACTGTGCCCTGGACGTTGTTGCGGAAGTACTTGGTGGGATTGCGCATGGACTCGTCCACCTCGACGTAGGCGGCGAAGTGAATCACCCCCCCGATGTCGTGCTCGTCGAAGGCGCGGCCGATGTCATCGGGGTTGAGCAGATCGCCGAGGATGAACGGGCAACCGCGCACCGCTTCCCGGTGTCCGTGCTCCAGATTGTCGAAGACGACGACGTCGTACCCTTGTCGCTGCAATTCTGCCACAGTGTGGCTGCCGATGTAGCCGGCACCGCCGGTCACGAGGATGGTCATGGTTTCCCTTTCCTTTTCCGTGAGCTCTTTGGGGGCAAGTACACAAGTAGAAAAGTACACAAGTAGACAAGGGGGCACATCCTTGTCTACTTGTCTACTTGTTTGCTTGTCTACTTCCCGCTCCATTGTACCGCAGGAGGCGAAGATGTCAAAACAGAATGCTCTCTCTTTGCTGCACACCCGTTTCGGCTTCGAGGGCTTCCGGCCGGGGCAGGCGGAGGCACTGGAGCACATCCTGGCCGGGCAGCATACGCTGGTGGTCATGCCCACAGGCGCTGGCAAATCTCTCATCTACCAACTGGCTGCTCTGCTGCGACCGGGTATCACCTTGGTCATCTCTCCCCTCATTGCCTTGATGAAAGACCAGGTGGACGGTCTCACCGCTTGCGGCGTGTCCACCACGTTCATCAACAGCACCATGTCCCGCGCTGAGCAACAGCGCCGCTTGCAGGCCATGTCCCAAGGAGACTACCGGCTGGTCTATGTCGCCCCCGAGCGGCTGCGCAGCCGGGCCTTTCGGGAGGCATTAGCTGGCGTGTCGGTAGGGCTGCTGGCCGTGGACGAAGCGCACTGCATCTCCCAGTGGGGCCACGACTTCCGTCCCGACTACCTGCACATCGGCCCCGCCCGCGAGACCATGGGCTTGCCGGTGACGGTGGCGCTCACCGCCACGGCCACGCCGCAGGTGCAAGAAGACATCGTGTGCCAACTGGGCCTCGGCGACGCCGGGCGGGTGGTCACCGGCTTCAACCGCCCCAACCTGACCTTCGAGGTGCGCTACACGCCAGGCCCCGCCGACAGGCTGCGCTCGCTGCAAGAGCTTCTGCGGGAAGCCGATGGCGCGGGCATCATCTACGTGGGCACGCGGCGGGACGCTGAAGAGGTAGCCGACTTCGCCCGTCAGATGCTGGGGATCAATGCCCGTCACTACCACGCCGGGCTGG
>DFBV01000123.1 GCA_002366755.1 Anaerolineales bacterium UBA3071 | reverse complement strand
AAAGCCCGGCGAGACAGGCGGCGAGCGCACGATGCCATCAAGCTGCCGAATCTGGTACCTTGCCCAACCTGCCACCAGTTGCGTCCTCCGCATCAGATCTGTCCTTACTGCGGCAGCTACCGAGGTCAAGAGGTGGTAGAGATCAAGGAGGAGGAGAAGAAGAAGGAGTAGTGAGCCTCACCTAGCGGTGGGAGACCGGTATCGGGGGAGGGCGGGGACGGGTTCCCCCTACTTCCCCGATGCTTGCCGCGGAGGATCCTCATGTCAGGGCTGGCTTTCATCTTTCCAGGTCAGGGATCGCAGTGTGTGGAGATGGGGAGGGATCTGTACGAAGCTTACCCCAGCGCCCGTGCTGTGTTCGATGAAGCCGATGCCCTGTTGAACCTTCCCCTTTCGGCGCTTTGCTTTGCCGGCCCAGAGCAGGTGCTGGACGACACGATCAACACCCAGCCAGCCATCTTCGTGACGAGCATGGCGCTATGGCGCGTGATTGAGCGGCAGGCGCGGCAGACGGCGCTTTTCTGCGCCGGGCATAGCTTGGGTGAGTACAGCGCCCTGGTGGCGGTGGGCGCACTCGAATTTGCTGCTGGCCTGCGGTTGGTACGGGAGCGAGGCCGGCTGATGAAAGCGGCGGGGGAGGACGGTGGTGGTGGCATGGTCGCAGTCCTGGGGTTGGATGCGCCGACGNNTTTGCGAGGAAGCACGAGAGGCCACTGGTGGCGTCGTGCAGGCGGCGGACTACAACTCGCCGGGCCAGATAGTCATCTCCGGCGACGAGGAAACCCTGGCCGAGGCCATGGATCGGGCCAAGGCTGCGGGTGCACGGAAGGTCGTGCGGCTGGCGGTGAGCATCGCCGCCCATTCGCCGCTCATGTCCTCAGTGGTGGCTGCTTTCCGTCAGGCGGTGGAGGCCGCGCCGTTGCGGGCGCCGAGTATGCCTGTGGTTGGCAATGTCACAGCGAGGCCACTTGCTGGCGTGGACGAGATTGCCAGAGAGTTGGTGCAGCAACTGACCGCTCCGGTGCGCTGGACAGAGTCGGTGCAGTGGATGGTCGCTCAGGGCGTGGATACCTTCGTTGAAGTGGGACCGGGCAAGGTGTTGACGGGGCTTGTGAAACGCATTGACCGCGCTGTGCGGAGAGTGAATGTGGGAAGCCTGCACGACGCCCGATCTTTCACGGAGATATGAGTAATGATGGGTCTTGAGGGCAAAGTCGCAGTGGTCACCGGAAGCTCGCGGGGCATTGGCGCGGCCATCGCCAGGAAGCTGGCTGCCGAGGGGGTCAAGGTGGTGGTCAATCACCGCGACAGCGCCGAACAGGCGCAAGAGGTCGCCGACACTATCATCGCCAATGGCGGCGAGGCCGCGATCGTGCAGGCGGACGTGAGCGATCATGAGCAGGCCCAGTCGCTGATCAAGGCAGCTATTGAGACCTTTGGCCGTTTGGACATCCTGGTCAACAACGCTGGCACTACGCGAGATATGCTGTTGATGAGGATGAAGGAAACCGACTGGGATATCGTCATCGCCACCAACCTGAAGAGCGTCTTCAACTGCTGCAAGGCGGCCATGCGGCCTATGATGAGGCAGCGCCGTGGCCGTATCGTCAACATCACCTCGATTGCCGGATTGCAGGGGAACGCCGGGCAGGCCAACTACGCCGCGGCCAAGGCCGGCTTGGTCGGGTTCACCAGGAGCCTGGCCAAGGAGGTGGGGAGCCGCAACATCATCGTCAACGCCGTCGCTCCTGGCCTCATTCCTACGGCGCTGACCGAGGGTCTGCCCCAGGAGCTGATCGGCGAGGCCATCAGGCGCACACCGCTGGGACGGGTCGGTCGCCCCGAGGAGGTGGCCGAAGCTGTAGCCTTTCTTGTATCCGATGCTGCCAGTTTCATCACCGGCCAGGTGTTGGTGGTGGATGGCGGCCTAGCTATCGGTTGAGGGTGTCAACCATGGATGAACATGTGGACGAACTCACGGATGAACGACTGGGCACGGTTACCATCCACCCCAGCGTGCTTGTGACCATTGCACGGCTGTCGGCTGTGAGTGTCCCTCGGGTGTGCCGCATGTCGGGGCGCGCTCCTGGCCGCATTCTGGGGGCAGGCACTACGGGCGAGGGTACGCGTGTCGTGGTTGAGGACCATGCTGTCACCGTGGATCTCTACGTCATCGTTGATAGTGGCGCCAGCATGCTGGAGGTTGGCCGAACGGTGCAAGGTGGGGTCACGCGTGCGATCCAGGAGATGGTGGGCATGCCGGTGCGGGAAGTGAATGTCCACATTGACGACGTCCAGTTTCCTTGTCCTCCCTCCTCGTTGCAGGAGCCGTAGGGGGTTGGTAGGCCGGTGGACTGGTAGATCGGCAATGTACCACTTTCGCACACGGAGTGTCTTGAAGTGAAGGTTCGACGGCGCGCCCGGGTAGCCGCGCTACAGGCTCTTTTCGAAATCGATATTGCTCGACATAATCCCGCAGTCGTCGTCGAGCAGCGGTTGGATTTCACTTCCTTGCCGGAGAATGGTGCGGCTTTCGTGCGCCAACTTGTCTTCGGCGTGCTGGCGCATCGGCCGCAGCTCGATCAGATCATCGGGCACTATGCCCCCGAATGGCCGGTGGAGCAGTTGGCGGTCGTTGACCGCAACATCCTGCGCATGGCCTTGTTTGAGTTGGGCCTTGCGGATACGCCGCTGAAGGTGGCGATCAACGAGGCGGTGGAGGTGGCCAAGATCTTCGGCAGCGACTCCGCCCCGCGTTTTGTGAACGGCGTGTTGGGCAGTGCTGTGGCCCAGCAGCGGGAGTGGGCGAAGAGGCTAGGTGATCCTGAGATTTCGACTACTGCAGATGGAGTAAAGCGCAAAGCATGAAACGTGAAACGTGAGGCATACACGGCGTCAAACCATCGCGTTTCACGCATGACGTCTCACGCGAGTTGGCCCTCCGTTCATCATTCGTTCGAGGAGGAACGTCTATGAATGTCATCGCTTCGGGTATCGGTGAGCTCATACAGCCACCGGACATGAACGCTTTCCGGGAGTGGAACCGCCGGAAGAGCAAGGCGCTGGTGGACAAGCGAATGAGCGAGCAGGAGGCCATTGCCCGCTTCGTCCAAGAAGGGGACTACCTGGGCACCGAACTGTATGGTACCGTGCGCGCCCCCATGTCGCTGACCCGCGAGCTGATCCGCCAGGGAAAGAGAGACCTGCGGCTGGCAGGGCAGGGAGTCACGGAACTCGATCTGATCATCGCCGCCGGGCTGGTGAAGGCCATGGACTTCACCTACATTGGCTTGGAGGTGTATGGTGTCTCCAACGCGCTGCGCAGGGCTGTGGAGAGCGGTCAGATCGAGAAGGTGGTGGAATGGAGCAACGGCGGCATCACCTGGCGTTTCAAGGCCGCCAGCATGGGGGTGCCCTTCATCCCCGTGCGGGCCATGTTGGGTACCGACACCTTCAATTGCAGCGCGGCCAAGGCTGTAGAATGCCCCTTCACCGGCGAGGTGGTATGCTTGTTGCCAGCCTTGATCCTCGACGTGGGGCTGATCCACGTGCACCGCGCCGACAAGTACGGCAACGCCCAGATTGATGGCATCAGCGGTTTCGCTTTCGAAATGTCCCGCGCCTGCAGGCGGCTCATCATCAGCGCCGAGGAGATTTTGCCCTCTGATGAGATCCGCCGCCACCCCGACCGTACCATCATCCCCTACTACCTGGTAGACGCTGTGGTGGAAGCGCCCTTCGGCTCCTACCCCGGCGAGATGTGCTACCTCTACGAGCGGGACGAGGAACGCATCAAGGAATGGGTGGCGGCTTCCAAGACAGCGGAAGGCGCGCAGGCGTACCTGGACAAGACCGTCTATGGCGTGGAGAATCACCAACAGTACCTGGAACTCATCGGCCAGGAGCGTCTGGATCACGTGCGCTCCATCGTCAAGGGGAGGTGAGCGATGAACGGCGACTACAATCCCACCGAGCTTTTGATCTGCCTCGCTGCCCGCCTGATGGAGGATGGCACGACGGCATTCATCGGCACGGGCATTCCCATGCTGGCCGCTTCGCTGGCGCAGAAGATGCAGGCGCCGAACCTGGTGCCAGTTTTCGAGTTCGGCGGCACCGGTGGCTCGCTAGAAGATCTGCCGCTGGCTGTGGGCGAAGCGCGCACGTTTTACCGGGCGGTGGCCGCTTCGGGCATCTGCGACATCATGGAGACGGCCCAGCGGGGCTTCATTGAGTATGGCTTTCT
>DFBV01000185.1 GCA_002366755.1 Anaerolineales bacterium UBA3071 | reverse complement strand
AGAAGTGCTGTGTGCCAACGCGCTGTGTCTGCGATCTGGTTCTCGAAGTGAGCGGCTACGATGTTCAGGAGGTCCTCAATGGCATTGTATACGTTGTGGACCCGATAGGCAGCACTTTCCAGCCTCGCTTCGTCATCTGGCTCCAATCCGGCCGCACGCTCCTCGAGCTTGGCAAAGATGGTCTCGATGAGGGCCATCTGCGTGTCAATGTCGGAGGTTAGGATGGTGAGGGTGTTTCTGTCCATTCGATTCCCTCCTCTCGAATGCGGTGAGCGAAGTGGCACCTATCCAATTCGACCAGGTCTACTTCCCGCCCCAGGGCCAAAGCAAAAGCACTCATGGCCGCGAAAAAGAGTTCGGGATCCATGGATTCGACGGCGATGTCCACATCGGAGTCTTTGGTGAAGCGACCAGGACGGCAGACTGAGCCGAAGACGTAGGCGCGGCGAATGCTGTACTGAGGCCCTAGTTCCCTAAGGAGGCGCAGCACGCTGGCCAGCGCCGTTTGGCGCTCCTTTTCGCGGACGGTACGCCCGCGGGCCAAGGCCTCGTCAAGGAGATAGGTGTCGAAAGGCATATTCAACTCCGTTGTCTCTTGCATTCCCTCCTGTCTTCCCTTGCCCTTCTTGCCTTATCATTATACCCTATACCTCGCGCTCTGCCAAAACGCAGACGGTTCGGTAGACTTCCAAGGTGCGGCGTGCGGTTTCGGTCCAGGTGAAATGCCGCGCCCGCTCCAGCCCGAGCTGCCGCAACTCGGCCCGCAGTTCAGCATCGTCCAGCAGGCGGCTCAGCGCGGCGGCGATGGCTTCGACATCTGTCGGGTCGAAGGTCAGCGCTGCGTCACCGACGATCTCCGGCAGGCTGGACGTGTTGGAACAGGCCACGGGCACGCCGCAGGCCATCGCCTCCAGCACCGGCAGCCCGAAGCCTTCGTACAGGGAGGCGAAGACGAAAGCTACAGCGCCGCTGTACAGGGCGGGCAGGTCCGCCTCGCCCACGTCCCCCAGAAACCGCACGCCTTCTTCCAGCCCCATCTCTTTCACTCGCTGCTTGGCCTGGGAGTAGCGTGGATCCTCCTGCCCAGCCAGAACCAGTTGCGATTTGCCATTTGCGATTTGCGATTTGCTCCACGCTTCGACCAACCGCGCCAGGTTCTTGTGCGGCTTGTTGATCCCCAGGTACAAGACGTAATCGGGCGGCAGGCGGTAACGCTCTCGCATGGCGACGACGGCCGCGGGCTTGGCGGGGCGAAAGCGGCCGTCGGCAGCCAGGGGGATGGCGGTGATGTGCTCGGGGGCGATGCCGTATTCCCGCACGAAGTCGCCCTTGGTGGTCTCGGAAATCGCCAGGCAGTGTGCTGCGCTGCGCAACGCCAGCCGCTTGAGCAGCCGGATGAGCAGGCGAGTGTGCCTGGAGTAGTAGGCCGGGTAACGGGTGGGGATGACGTCGTAGAGGGTAAGGATGGAAGGTACGGGCAGGCAGTATGGTTTGACATAATACGGAGAGTGGAAGACATCACATGCAAGATCGGAGATCAGAGATGGCAACCGGAGTTGTTCGGCCAGGGAGAAGGTGGGAACGTCCACGCGGGCGAGTTCGACGTTGGGGTGGCGAGTCAGGGCGGCGAGGTCGTAACGGCTGTTGGGCAGGGCAGGGTTATGCAGCACGACGAGGGTATCGTCGGTTGCCAGCGGGGCGAGAGCGCTGATCAGGCTGTAGGTGTAGCGCCCGATGCCGGGGAAGTGATCTTGGATGTAGCGTCCGTCAATGCCGATACGCACAGCCTATCCTGCCTTTCGTGCCAACACAGCCAGGGAGCTGGTCCACAGCGGCAATCCCAAGCGGTTCAACAGGCGGGTGGCCTCGTTGTACGTCTTCATCGTCAGGTACTTGCGCCGCTGCCGGTAGCGTATGGTGTCCAGATGGGTGAACTCTAGGTGATCGAACTTGCCTGCCCGCGCCAGCAGCGCCCGACTGGTGCTGGCGGAGAAGTGGCAAATGTGCTGCACCGGCGCGTTGTACGGCCCTCGGCCGGGGCGCAGGGCGGCCAGGACACGTCCCTTGGGCACTTGGAAGGCGGCGTTGCCGGTGTGGAAGAACAGGAGGCCGCCTGGCCTAAGCAAGCGCACGGCTTCCGCCAGCAGCGTTTGGGGGTCGCCCACGTGCTCGATCACGTCCCACAGGGTGACCGCATCGAAGGACTCGGCGGGCAAGGCGAGCTTCTCCAGGAAGTCCTCGTACACGACGAAGCCGCGCTGGCGGGCGGCCTCGGCCACGGGGCGGTCAATTTCCACGCCGACGACATCGAAGCCCTGTTCTCGCGCCACGGTCAAGAAATCGCCATAGGCGCAGCCCACGTCCAAGAGGGTTGGGCTGCCGCCGCTGGCGCTGCGCAGCAACGGGCGCAGGCGACGACAGCCTGCTTCGTAGATGGTGCGATGCAGTTCCATCGCGCTGCGCCAGGCGCCGCCTCCGACCGAGCCAGTGAGCGCTTGCCGGTTCAACCGCGGGTTGACGTAGACCAGGCCGCAGCGCCGACAGCGCACCAGGTTGAAGGTGTAGCGCTGGCCGGCCACCGTCTGCCAGTCGATGGTCAGCAGCGCCGGCTGATCCGCTCTGCACAGGGCGCAGTTGACGTATTGCCACAGATTGTTGATCGTCTCAGAGTTCACACTGATCCTCCCAGGTCGAGGAGATGGCTGTACACGGCTTCCACGCTACGGGCGGTCTGGGCGGCGGTGAAG
>DFBV01000184.1 GCA_002366755.1 Anaerolineales bacterium UBA3071 | reverse complement strand
GGTCGCAGCCTCCTTGCCGCTCTCTCGCTGCCGCTCGACAGCCTCCAGCAGCACTCGCATGCAGCCCTCGATGGCTCCGCCGTGATAGCGGTTGACAGCCATGATGCCCGCGGCCACCGCTGTGGTTAGCGGGGCGCCGCCCGAGGCGACAGTGCGCGCCGCCAGCGCCGATGGCGGCGTCGCCCCATGATCCACGCTGGAGACAAGGATGGCATCCATTAGCTTGCCGTACGCTTCCGAGGGCAGTTCTCCCTTCAGTACCAGATAGGCCACCTGGCCGAAGGAGAGCCGTCCCATGAGTTCGTCAATGCGATAGCCGCGCACGGCGACTTTGTTCGGTTCGATTTTGGTGATGGCGGTGAGCCATCTCTCGTCACTCATGCTTTCATCCACTCCCAAGTGATCAACTCTTGTAGCACTTCAAGCCTCCTTCTTCCGCCTGACCAATTGGGTACAAACAGTACCCAAGCGGGTAATCGTAATCTATGTACCCAATTCTACATGCACAACGCAGAGATGTCAAGCTCAGTTTTCGAGACTTGTGCAATTGACACAGAATCCTTTTTATGTTACAATCTATCCGAATCGTACAATTTGGATAGTTTTTTTTGGGGGAGGGATATGCAGATGAAATACATCAGTGCTGCCGAAGCTCGTGACAAGCTTTCGCAAGTCATCAACGAAGTGGCTTATGGAGGCCAGCAGTACACCGTGCAGCGGCATGGCAAGCCTCTTGCCGTGCTGGTCAGCGTACCCAATTACCAAACGCTGATCAGTCTCTTGTCCGAAGCCGGCGTTCGCAGTGAGATTCACGGTATCCCTGTCCACATCCGCTTCGACGGCGATCACTTCTTCATCAGCGATGATCGTTTCAATCTCCGTGGCAAGGGACCGACGCTAGATGCGGCCCGGAACGACTACTGGCTGGCCGTCCAGGACTACTACACCGACCTACAAGCTGACGTCGACCGGCTGGCTCCCTACCTGGCGGCGGACCATCTGGCACAGCTCGAGCCGATTGTGACCGCCGTTCAGGACGAGGCTGAGTGACCACGGCTCTGTACCATATCAGGGGTCTCTAGCATTTCGCGTGGTTCTCTTGCTCAAAGGGGACGATAGTCCCCGTATCTGATTACCGTGTAAGCATCGCCCACTACATCTGGGGGCGTGGACTGTCGTCCACGCCGAGCGCCACGCGAAGTCCCAAAGAGCCCATATCAAAACCACCCTGATCAGGTACTAGCGTCCACCTCACCCCGGATGATGGGCTACAAGGTTGCCAATGCCTTTTTCATTGCCTTGGGGATATCATCGAAGGCATCCACCACCACCGCGCCAGCCTTCTGCAGCCGGGCGACCTTTCCCTCATGCGTGCCGCGGCCGCCCTCAATGATGGCCCCAGCGTGAGAGAAGCGCGTGCCACTCTTGGCCGCTTTGCCGCCGATGAAGGCCACCAGCGGCTTGGTGAACTCCCCCGCCTCCATAAGATCGGCCACCCGCTCCTCTTGTGTGCCGCCGATCTCGCCGAACATAGCCACCGCCCTGGTGTCAGGATCTCGCTCGAAGAGCCGGACGACCTCGGGCGCAGGCAAGCCCACGACGGGGTCGCCGCCCACGTGCACCAGCGTCGTGGCCCCGATGCCCTCCCGCGCCAGATAGTAGGCCATGGATGAGGTGATACCGCCGGAGCGGGAGACGATGCCCACCGGCCCTTGGAAGAACCAGGAGCGGGCCGACACAGCGCGGCCGCCCATCATGCCCACCACCGCTTTGTCGGGGCTGAGCACGCCCAACGTGTTGGGGCCGACGAACTGCGCTCCTGCTCGCTTGGCCGCCTTGGCGATGGTCAGCACGTCATAGATGGGCACGCGGTCGGGGATGGTGACCAGTAGCTTGACGCCTGCCTCGATGGCCTCCAGTGCGGCGCTCTTCACCAGCGGCGCGGGGATGAAGAGCACGCTGACATCCAACGGCCCCACGTTCTCCCACGCCTCTTGCACGGTGTCGAAGACGGGTATCCCTTCAACCTCCTGCCCGCCGCGGCCCGGCGTGACGCCGGCGACCACTTGCGTGCCATATCCCTTCATCAGACGGGTGCGGGCCATCCCCTCCCGCCCGGTGATGCCCTGCACCAGCACGCGTTTGGTTTCGTCTATGAGAATGGACATTGAAAGCTAGCCTCCATAGCCAGTTCATCATACTCCTGCCGTGTTAGCCCGGTTTTCCTAAGTTCCTTCTCCTGTGGTATAATCCACGAGGAACAGGACAAGATAGGAGGACCGAGCAATGCGGGTCATTCGAGTACGGGTCCCAGAAGTCTTTGGCGACCTATATGAGCCAGAGCAGGATCGGCTCCTGCACACAGCTTTCCGACATTACGCGCGCCAGCGCGCCCAAGAGCTACAGGCCGAGACCATCGAGGCGAAGGAACACATTCGCAAATTCGAAGCCCGGTATGGTGTCACGTTCTCAGCGTTCGAAGAACGAGTGCTCCCCGCACTCTCATCAGCTGACGCCCACGATGACTACAATGCTTGGCTCTTCTGGGAGTCAGTGTTGGAACGCCAAACTGAGACGCTGCACAAGCTTCACAATCTGGGCCTGACCAGCGATGAAGCCGCTGCTTGACCAGTACACTGACCTGGTTCTAGCCATTCCTCTCTTCGAGCACATAGTTCGGGAGGATGTCGAGTTCTTCCGCGCCCAGACGCTGCTGGCGGACGGCTCCAACCTGCATATCTCCGAGGTTTGGATCGATGGTGAGTTGCGCAAGTATGCCTACTTCTGGCTCGATGAGAGCAACGACCTCATCCGCGGCTGGGACAATGCACCTCATCATCCAGAGGTCTCAACGCACCCCCATCATCAGCACGTTGGAGAGGCGGTCCAACCCTCTGATCTGCGCA
>DFBV01000267.1:7369-7582 GCA_002366755.1 Anaerolineales bacterium UBA3071 | reverse complement strand
CCGCCGAACATGCCGATGGCGTAGACCGCCTGGTGCAACCCCGTGGCCGTCGTATACTGCTTGGTCTGGTTCTTCGTCTTCAAACCTGACTAATGCTGGCTGCGCAAGCCATCAGTTCATGGATCTCCAGCGGTTCGCCCCTGCTGGGATCGCGCACCAACGAGAGGGCTCCCTCCTCGCACTTGGAGACACACACGCCGCAGCCCATGCAGA
>DFBV01000267.1:7116-7236 GCA_002366755.1 Anaerolineales bacterium UBA3071 | reverse complement strand
TGCCGCCAGGCCTGCATCGCTCCGCAGCAGCAAGCGCAACAGTTGCAGATGGCGTAGAAGCGGCCCAGCATGGCGTCTTTGAAGAAGGCGTGGGACACGTGGCCCCGTTCTTGCTCGGCC
>DFBV01000267.1:0-6990 GCA_002366755.1 Anaerolineales bacterium UBA3071 | reverse complement strand
TGGCAAGGATTGCGACGCGCGGCGCGGCAGGGGCACTCCAGCACGACGATGTGGTCAGGGTTGCGCAGCACTATGTCGCGGGCACGGGTGTAGGGGATCACCTGCTCCAGGTCGGTGAGGGTGATGTCCTGCTGGACGGTGACCAGCCGCTTGGCTGCCTCCAGGGGCACGACCTTGCCGTGATAGGTGTCGGCGAAGGTGACCCGGTCGGGGCTTCGGCCATCGGTTGGCCGGGGCGAGAACAGCGGTGATAACCTGCGCACCAGGGGCCCAAAGGCGCGGGCCAGCGGATGCTCTCCAGTCCCGATGCCGATGTAGAGATAGGGCCAGCGAAGGTACACGTATCCGTGCAGCCAGTCGAAGAATGAGAAGCCTGGCGTGCGGTGTGCCTCGCGGGTGAAGGCGCGCGTGGAGGATCGTGGCCAGTGAGGCCAGGATCTGCGTTTCATCGTTTGCCCCTTTCTCACAACCGGTTGGCGATCTCGCGCTCGTACTCTGGGAAGTAGCGGCCGATCACCGTGAGATTGAAGGAGCGCAGAATCGATTCTTTGGATTCCCGTTTCAGGAGGAAGCGAAAGGACTCGCTCACCAGAGCTTCCGGGCTGGTCTTGCCGCCGGCGAGCCTCTCGTAGTCGGCTTTCCGCAGGGTCACCCGATGGTGGGTCTCGCTCCTTCTTTCTCTCACAGTGACCTCGAACTCGTAGCGGTCATTGTGTTCCGATGTCTTGACTTCGATGTTTGCCATGGTTCACCCAACCTTTCTCATATCTCACTACCGGACGGTTTCTGAACACGAATGCCACGAATGGACAGATTCCACAAATTGCACTGAGGTTTGCAGAGAGCATTCGTGACATTCGCATGTTCGTGCTATTCGTGATGAAGATCCAGGCGTTCGGCGAGAAGCGTTCAGTACTGGATTATACCAGGGCGATGCCAACAGCGCAACAACAGCCGGAGATGCTCTGCGAGCGGGTCGAGTCGCTCGCACTGGCCGCGCGAAGATGAAGACTGGCAGGCCTGTTGGTCGCAATGGTTCGTCCACGTTTCGTCTCCACCCTAGCTGCTGTGCTGAACTGCGACATCTCCCTCGCAAAACCTGCTTGACGTGGCAACACGGTTGTGCTATACTCATTGATGCAAGGGCGTTCTGCACCCTCTGCCGTCGTCGACGCTGCGATTGGAACCAGACGTCTCAACGGTGTCACCAAGCGAGACGCTCACGGTGGCCGTGGAGATCGAGAGGGCCGTGGACCTGGGTGGCTTCCAGTTAGCGATGAACTTCGACCCGGTGGTTGTTCGTGTTGAGAACGTGACCCAGGGTGACTTCCTGGGCAGCACAGGCCGGAACACGGCTCCGCTAGGGCCTGAAATCGACAACGAGATGGGGACGATGAGATTCGGCGCATTCAGCTTCGGGGATCAGTTGGGGCCGGATGGAGACGGCGTGCTCACTGCCATCACTCTGACGGCGCGAGGAACAGGGAACAGCCCTTTGGCCGTGGAGGACGTACAGGTCGTGGACACACGAGGTCAGGCCCACACGGTCTTGACCGAGGATGGAGAGGTGATAGTGGGTGTTCCACGACGCCTTTACTTGCCGCTGGTCAGAGGAGAGTAGCTGGCAGTAACCAAACCAGGAGGGACCGAACCGTGCGCAACACACAGTACTCTAAAGGATGGGCACAATGATGTCACTCCCCCCCGGTATGGTGATGATGCCCGGTTTGGACGTGCCAGAGTTGGGCGATCAAGTGATTCCACGCCAGTGATGCTTTCCGTAACTTGACATATCGGCGATCTTGGTGTATGCTGTGAGTGTTGAATCGACCACAGGAGAGCAGAGTATGAGTCGTTGGGTGCGTATGGCCTTGGTCTTGAGCCTGTCGGCGGTGGTGTGGGTGGGCGGTGTTGTTCCCATCGCCGCTGACTCCAACGCGCACGTCGTCCGGCCGGGGGAGACCCTCTCCGGTATCGCCAGACACTACGGGGTGACCGTCACAGCCCTGGTGCAGGCCAATGGACTGCGGGATGCTAACTTCATCTGGTACGGGCAGCGTTTGCTCATCCCCAGCCAGAGCGCACCGCCCACCTCTGGACAGTCGTCTGTCTACGTCGTGCAGCGGGGTGATACGCTGAGCGGTATTGCTGCCCGGCATGGCGTCGGCCTGGGGGCACTGGCGCGAGCCAATGGTATCACCAGCACAAGCTGGGTGTACGCGGGTCAGCGGCTCACGATCCCCGGCGCGGGAAGTTCGCCTGCTCCTTCCACGAGTGCTGCGCGGACTCATCGGGTGCAGGCTGGTGAGCATCTCTCTGGGATCGCCGCCCGCTATGGCACGACAGCCGCGGCTATCGCTCACGCCAACGGCATCGCCAATCCCTCACTGATCTACGTGGGACAGGTATTGCGCATACCTGCTGGCGGATCGTCGATCCCCGCGGCACCGTCGGGAAGCGGGCTGCGCTTCGTCGTGTATATCTCGCAGCAGCGCTGCTATCTCTATCGCGATGGCGGTTTGCTCTACAGTTGGGTTTGCTCCACGGGACGGGCGGGTGCGGCCACAAGCACGGGCACCTTCTACGTGCAGAGCAAGATCCGCAATGCCTTTGGTTCCAGGTTCAACGCCTGGATGCCCTACTGGCTGGGAATCTATTGGGCCGGTTCCAGCGAGAATGGCATACATGGCCTCCCTGTCAACGCCTCTAGCGGGGTCACCGTGTGGGCCAACCTCGTGGGCACGCCCATCACCTTCGGCTGCATCATGCTGAGCAATGAGGCAGCGATCACCCTCTACAACCTGGCCTACATCGGCATGCCCGTGATCATTCGGCTCTGATCACCTGCGAGGCGGCTACGCTTCTGTCCTCGCTTCAATCCCCGCCAAGTCCTCCAGCACGGTGATGACCCCCGTGTGATCCAAGTCGCCCCTTCCTGCGGCCTGCATAGCCGCGAACAGTTCGTGCACCAGGCTGGTCACCGGCAGCGGCACGTTGTAGTCGTTTCCCGTCTGCATGATGATGTTGAGGTCTTTGAAGTGGAACCGGCTCTTGAAGCCAGGCTGGAAGTTGCCCTTGATGACGCGTGGTCCGCGCACATCCATCACCCGAGATTGAGCATAGCCACTGCTCAGTACCTGGACGACGATGGTAGGGTCTACACCCGCTTTTGCCCCCAGCACCAACGCCTCGGCCATACCCACGATGTTCAGTGCCACCTGGATCTGATTGCATGCTTTCACCGTCTGGCCGGCGCCGTTGCGGCCGCACAAGGTGACGGTCTTGCCCAGGGCCTCGAAGATGGGCAGCACCTCGTTGAACGTCTCCTCGTCGCCGCCGACCATGATGGACAGTGTGGCGTTGATGGCGCCGACGTCACCGCCGCTCACCGGTGCATCGAGGCATCTTACCCCCTTTTTCGCCATCGTGTCGGCAACCTTGATAGCCACACCAGGGGCGATGGTGCTCATGTCCACGTAGATGTCTCCCTCGCTCACGCCTTCGATCAGGCCTTCGGAGCCCAAGGCAACCGACTCGACATCGGGCGAATCCGGCAGCATCGTGATGATGACCTGGCCCTTCTGAGCGACCTCTTTGGACGAGAAAGCTTCCTCAGCGCCGGCGGCCATCAGTTCCTGCACAGGCTGCCGGCTGCGGTTGTGCACTACAAGTGAGTAGCTGGCTTTCAGCAGGTTTTTGGCCATGGGCAGTCCCATGATGCCCAGGCCGATGAAACCGATCTTGGGTTTTGACATAGCGTTCTTCTCCTCCTCATGAAATGGCAAGGGGACGTCGGCAGACACGCCAGGATTATCGCGCAAGGCAAACACTTTGTCAAAGGAGCAGGCTATGCTACAATGTGGCCGGTGATCTTCACGAGGAGGAAAGAGAGTGAACAGCGATCCAGGCCGTGTCATTGGCGTGTTCGACTCTGGGGTAGGCGGGCTCTCGGTGTGGCGCGAAATCGTTGCGCTGTTACCCAATGAACACACGATCTACTTTGCTGATCAGGCCCACTGTCCCTACGGATCGCGGCCGTTGCACGAAATCCGGGCGCTGGCGGAGGCCATTGTCTGTTTCCTGCTCGACCAGGGTGCGAAGCTGATCGTCGTCGCCTGCAACACGGCCTCGACCGCGGCGCTCTATCACCTGCGGGAGCGATTCGACGTGCCCATCGTGGGCATGGAGCCAGCGGTGAAGCCCGCTGCACAGCGTACGGCGAGCGGCAAGGTAGGGGTGATGGCCACGCCGGCCACGTTTGAGGGAGAGCCCTTCGCTCGTCTGATGGGCCGTTTCGCCAGGGATGTGGAGGTCATCCGCCAGGTGTGTCCGGGGCTGGTGGAACGGATAGAGGCGGGACAACTGGAGGGGCCCGAAGTCGAAGCTCCATTGCGGAACTGCCTGCAGCCGCTGGTGGACGAGGGAGTGGATGTGCTCGTGCTGGGCTGCACACACTACCCTTTCCTGCGACCGACTATCGAACAGGTGATAGGGCCGGGGGTGGAGGTGATAGACCCCGCGCCAGCGGTAGCGCAACAGGTGCGGCGTGTGCTGGCCCGACAGGGCCTGCTCAACCCGCGGCAGGGCAAGGGACGACATGTGTTCTACACCAGCGGTTCAGCAGAGTCCTTCTTGGCCATGCTGGAGAAGCTGGTGGGGCAGAGGGGAGAGGTGCGAATGGCGAAGTGAGTACAGCTGGACGGGTACTCTTGACATAACGTCAGAGAAGCCGCCTCCGGGCAGAGTTGTGAGCGATATCCCCAACTCGATTTGGGATAAACTTGGGATAAGTTGGGATAAAGTGGGATAGACAGTGCTCAGCGATGGGTGATCAGGGAGTAGGTGAGGGGGGGGCTGATCACTGATACCTGGTTCTCGATCACTTCAGAATGTAGTGCGTTCCCCTCTTGTCCCCGATCTTCAGCAGGACCCCTTTGTCCACCAGGTCGGCCAGATCCAGGCGGGCGGTCTCGGCGGAGATGTTGGGGCACAGTTCGCGGTAGTCGCTATTGGTGATGCGACCATATTCCTGCAGGTATTGCAGGGCACGTATCTGTCGCTCGTTCATGTGCATCTCCCAGCGCGGTATCACGTGGCGCTGCCGCACGTTCTGCAGGATGACGGTGAACGAATAGGGTGTGGCGCGGAAGGTGGGCGCGGGGTGGCCCGCCTGCACCATGTCCTCGATCATGCGGTCAATGCCCAGCCCCAGCTCCTCGATATAGCCCCACTGGAAGAGACCGCTGACTAAGCGTGGGTTGCGGCTGAAGTGCTCCTCGACGATGTTGTCCAGCGTGATGTAGCCGGGCAGTCCGCCGGGGCTGGTCACTTCCAGCCGGTCATCGAACATTCGCACCTCAATGCGCCGCCCTCGCAGCCGATAGTCACGATGGCAAACGGCGTTGACCAGCGCCTCGCGCAGGGCGAAGCGGGGGTACTCGGTTCGCTCCTCCCGCTGCAAGCCCCGCACCACCGCTTCCACCCGCATCTCCTCCCAGATCACCTGCCAGGTTTGTTCCAGGAGCCGCGCTAACGGCCCGCGGATCTCCTCCCGTCGGCCGTAGCCGGGCAGCCCTTCCGGCCCGCGCGACTCGGTGCCAGCAAAGCGCACGAAGACCAGCCCGCTCTGTGTCAGAAAGCTCTGTGGATCGCGGCCGAAGAGGAGCAAACCCACCACTGTGGGTTGCCCTTTGGCATCCAACGCGCCCATTAGCTGCAAGAGCTGTTCCGGCGGCTTCCGCACGGGACGCTGCTGCCGCTCCTCCCGCTTGGCGATGTACTCCGCGATCACCTCGGGGTCGAGGGCGTCAGGGGAAGCTCCCGGCACGGTCTCGATCTCGTAGTCTCCGGTGGATTTGGTGGCAGCGAGCTGGCGGATCATTTCGCCGCCCAGGGGGCGGTTCTTGACGCCGCTGCGTATGAGCACGCGGCCATCGGCCAGCGAATGCAGCTCGGTGGAACGGGGCACGCGGATGGCCACCACCATGCCCTTGCTAGTTTCCATCTGCTCCCATTCGGTCCGCACCGGCGGGCGACAGACGGTCAGCGCCAGCCCCAGCGCGTTTTCCATCTCATCGGCCAGCAGTCGGTCAGCTACGCTGCCATCGGGTGCCAGGCCGATGACGATGGTGCCGCCGTCAGCGTTGGCGAAGGCCACCAGTGTCTCCGCCAGCCGCTGGCGGTCGGGTTGTAGCATGAACTCTGTTTGCGGCCCTGGGCCGCGTCGGATCAAGGTATCGAGTAGCATCATGTACCTGAAATGGGTGGTAGGTTCTCGAACAGGGCTTTGACTGCCTGCAGAAACTCGGCGGCATCGGCGAGCAGACCCTCGGCATCTTCCCGCGCTGCGCGCCGGTTCGGGTTGTAGTCGGCGTCCTCACGCGCTTCCATGGCCTCACGCAGTTTGCGACCAAGGACGCGCTTTACGCGGCCTGTTTTGGCAAAGCACTCGCCGAACCTGGCGGCGACGCCGCTATGCCTGTGCGGTCTGATGCCTTCAAGGGCCAGAGCGGCCTTGGCCGCGTAGAACATCACGTAGTAACTCTTGGAGACCGTTTCATCGAACAGTCCCAAGGTCAGAAACTTGTGCGCCAGTGGCAGCTTTTCTTCAGCCAGAGTCAGCCAGGTTCTTCCTTCGGCGAACTGTTCCTCGTCGGTGGGAACCCCGTATGGCGGAGATGGTTCTCTCAGCGCTATGGTGACTTCCGGCGCTGCTTTCTCTTCGCTGGAAACGGGCCAGAGTCGCACACCATCTCGCTCGATGTTCTTGCGCAGCGAGTAGGCTGTGCGGTACACCTCGCGGCTCATCATCTGGGGAGAGATGACGGTGCCATGTTCCAGCATCAAGTCATAGGAGATGCCGACAATCTCCTGCCAGAGCGGGTCGCTGTAGTGCGTGCGATAGCGACCCTCTGCCAGCATCTCCTCCTCCCAATTGACCAGTAATAGCAGGTCCACGTCCGACTCGGCGTCGGCATCGCCGCGCGCCCA
>DFBV01000156.1:12335-16406 GCA_002366755.1 Anaerolineales bacterium UBA3071 | reverse complement strand
CAGTTGCCTCCCGATTCCTGGCTACCTCCCTATTCCCAGCGGAACGTCCGGGTGGCGACGACTACTCCCACCACCATCATCCCTCCCAGCACAGCTACCTCCATCAGATGGTCGCCCAGGGAGCTGCCAAACCACAGTCCCTCCAGGAGAGTGACCACATGGGTCAGGGGCAGGAACTTGCTTACTGAGCGGATGGCCTCTGGCAGCATTTCACTCGGAAGGCCCGCTCCGGAAAGAAAGAGCATTGGATAGAAGATGACCATCCCCACGACCTGGGCGACGCGGGCTGTAGGCGCCAGACCGGCAATGACGAAGCCTAAGCTGAAGAAACTCAGAGAAGCCAAGACGAAGCCGATGAGTACGGCCAGCGGGTTTCCATCGAAGCGCAGGTCGTAGATCACTTTCGCGGCGATGATCAGCAAGAGTGTGCCCAGCAAGGTCATGGCCAGGTTGACCAGAACCGTTGCTGCCAGAATGGTCTGCGGTCGCAGAGGCGTGGCGCGGTAGCGGCGTAGAACGCCCTTTTCCCGATGCACTGACATGTTGATGGCAATAGAGAGCATCCCGACGCTGGCGATGATCATAGCCGTGTACCGCGGTACTGAGACATCCACTGAACCCCGGCCGTCAAAGAAAGGGGTTGGGTCATTGCCGTAGATACTGCCGAAGATGAACAGCATCATCAGCGGGAAGGCCAACGTGAAGAAGGCCGCAAACGGCTCCCGCATGAATAGCTTCGCTTCCACCAGGGTCAATTTCCATAAGCTGCGCATCGGTCACCTCCGTGTAGATCGCCATCGTTCGATTGAGCACGCTTCGGCTGCTCTCAGCGTCGAAGCCTCACGACGAAGTGTGCAGTCTTCTCACTCCCTCATCCGCCTTCCGGTCAGCGCCAGAAACACGTCTTCCAGCGTCGGCTGCTCGGTGCGCAGGTTACGGAAGCGGATGCCGCCCGCTTCCAGCCCGCTGACCACACCGCTGACCAGACCGTCCTCTTGGCCATAGACCACCACTCGCTCCCCAACCCGCTCCACCCGGGTGACGCTGGGAACCGCCCGCAGCGACTCCTCGTCAAAGCGGCCATTCACACTGAAGACCACGCGGTTCTCGACGCCCAGAGAATCGATCAGGTTCTCCGGCGTGTCCAGGGCCACGATTCTCCCCTGGTCCATGATCGCTACCCGGTCGCACAACCGCTCTGCCTCCTCCATGAAGTGCGTGGTCAGGAACACGGTCTTGCCCCGTTCGCGAATGCTACGCACCAGGTCCCACATGGCCCGGCGGGCCTGGGGGTCCAGACCAGTGGTCAATTCGTCCAAGAAGACCAGATCCGGATCGTTGAGCAGTGCCAGGGCGATGAACAGTCGCTGCTTCTGGCCGCCGGAGAGCTTGGCGAAAGAACCATTGCGCTTCTCGGCCAGACCCAGTTGCTCCAGCAGGGGAGGCCAGTCCACCGACCGGCGGTAGAAGGCGGCGAAGAGGTCCAGCGCCTCCCAGACCTTGATCCGGTTAGGCAAAGAAGCCTCCTGCAACTGCACGCCGATGCGCTCCCGCAGTTCGTAGCCATCCCGTTGCGGGTCCATCCCCAGCACGGTCGCGCCTCCCCCGTCGGGTCGGCGCAGCCCCTCGATGCATTCGATCGTAGTCGTCTTGCCCGCCCCGTTCGGCCCCACCATCCCGAAGATCTCTCCCTCCAGGACATGGAAAGTGATGCCATCTACGGCACGGACTGAACCATAGAACTTACGCAGATCGTTCACTTCGATCGCTTGTGCCATGTTATTTCTCCTTCGTCTGCCTATCGCCCCGGCCGAGAAAGCTCTCCCCTGCCTCCCGCTCCGTCATCGCCGCTTGCTGGAGCCAAGCGGCGATTTGGTCGCCCTTCACCTATCTCATAACCACGTTAGCTGGATGAGGGAGACGAGGCGGAATACTCTGCTGCTCTTGATCATCCCGCGACTACCGGACTGATTCGCTGGCGATGGGAACTTGCGCAGGAACCGGATCAGAATCACCGCCTGTTTGTGCTCTCGTCATTTACCTGACAGGCGACGCGCCGCTGACTCTTGGCAGCCCTGCGGACGGGGCTACCGGCGACCTCGCCACACGCTCCAACCACCGGCCCAGAGCCACCAACAGCCAGCCCAGTCCCGACAGCAGCTTGCAGGCCCCGAGAGCCAGCCAGCCTCGCTGATCCACACCCGCCTGGCGTAGCATGCAGTGCATCTCGGCTTTTCGCTGGCAATCCCGCAGCCGTTGCTCAGCGAGGCGTTGCGCCAGGTAATAGTTCGGAACGTACATCTCAGCACCTCCTGATCCTCTAACCAACTGATCCTCGAGCCAAGTCACTTCAAGGTGCAACGCACTTGATCCGCTCCGTGTTCGATCGTTTACTTGAATCGCGCTTCAAAACAGCCTGATTCCACAGCCGAAGTGCGTTGCACCTGAGCCAACCTGAGTAGTTGCCCGCGTACCATCTTATACGATCTCTGCCTACAGTGTAGCACAAACGACTCACTGACGCATCGGCCATCTGGGTGATTTCGCTATTGGCCAGGTGGCTAATCTTCCTCTTGGCCTGATGGCCAATGGGCTGCACGTCTATGGGTGCGACGTCATCACCTGCCAGGCCGGCCTTGGCTGTGGATCCAATACGATGTGCCCGGATGTGCCCGCGTTTGCTCACTCAGAAGCCGCCAAAGGCAATGAACCAGTGCAGGTCAGATGCCGTGTGGAACAGAACGGCTCCCCAGATGCTCTTCGTCTTCTGTATCAGGAGGGCAAATGCGAAACCTAGGGTAAACACCAGGATCGCAAACACGAAAGCTCCAACCCCCGAAACATACGTGGCGAAAACATGCGAAACCCCAAACCAGATCGCCGTTAGCCAGACAGATGGCCACGCGCCGATCACGGGCTGCAGTCTCTCCAAGAAGATCGCTCTGTACCACACTTCCTCCATGAACGCATTGGCAAGTGAGAACGCCATCCACCAGGGGATATCTGGAAACATGGTTTCAAAGGCGGCATCTTGACTTCCAGCTATCAGGACGGCCGACGCAGTGAAATTCACAAACGCCAGCAAACCGATCGTGAGGCCCCACTTCAGATTCCCCTTCCGCAGGTGAATCGAACCCATATCGTCCCCCGCGAGCCTGACCAGAACCAGCATGGGTACCACCCTGAGCAGCGCGTCGGACAGCTTCGCCACCGTGAGGCCTTGTGCCGTTTCGAGAGATAGCTGAAACAGATTCAGCAGCCAATCACGGAGAGCCACTGCACAGTACCAGGTGAGCACATTTGTCAGCGAAGCAGCGAAAAACGCAAACGCAACGCGCCAGTATGCGCTCAGCCGTTCGCTTCGCCGCAGGAGGACTGTGGCCGTGAGGAATACGGCCGATAGTCCAATCTTGTATGCCCCACTGGTATTCGTTGGGAAACGTGAGTGGTAATCGACGCCAAGAACGAAGACCAGCAGTCCGCAGGTGAGGAGCAACATGAACAAGCCGATGCGACTTGCCTGCTCCCTCCAGTTCATTACCCTGTTCACCCTCTTCCCCCTTTCTCCTCGCTGGGACGAGCTTGCTACCCCTGTTCCCACTGAATGATGATTGGCTTCCAGGCAAGCAGCCGCCGCAGTTGCTTGGCCACCCCCAGAAGTATGCCAGCACACCCCAAGGCCAGGAGGCCTTGGATCTCCGCGGCAGCCGAGGGCTGCACGATGGACGAAGCGGACAGCGCCATCCAGCCCAGCATATGGGCACCATAGAGGTCCACCACCAGATCAATCCATCGCGTGACTACAGTCCGGTGCCCGAGGATCAGATGTGCAAGATGCAGCATGAAGGCCGGGCCCCACCAGAGATACAGCCACGGAAGATACAGCGCGAATCCGGGCGACAGCAGCGGCGTGAATGTCGCGGGGTCAGTGGCCGACCTGTATGTACCGACCTTCCCTGGGAAGAAGGTGAAAAGAACAGCCACGGCCACGATGGCGCACATGCTAGCAACTGTCCAACCTACCTTAATCGTCTCGTCTTGCTTCCGTGTGTTCTTCATGATTCTCTCCTT
>DFBV01000156.1:11067-12325 GCA_002366755.1 Anaerolineales bacterium UBA3071 | reverse complement strand
AATGAAACCTCAGGTGTCAGACGGAGGTACTGCCGATCTCGTCGACCTGCATCACCGGAGTGTTCTCGCCGCTCGACCCTCTCTTCTTGCTCTCAGTTTGGTCACCTGCTCGCAGATGACCCGGCTTGCCCTGTTGCCTGAGCTGACAATCTTCAATGGCTGCCAGCAGACGTTGTGCCGAATCGCATTTGCAGACGAAGGCGTCCGCCCCGGCGTCCAGCGCTGTTTGACGCGCCTCAGGTCGTCCGCTGAGGGCGATCACGCACAGCTCAGGGCGAGCCTTGCGCAGGCCAGTCAACAGCTCATCTGGCGACAAACCCGGTAGCTTCCAATCGAGCAGCACCAAGTCGGGGCAAGCCGCCTCTGCCTGCCTCAACAGATCCTCAGCATCAAGAGCCTCGCCCACCACTTCCAAGCCTGGCTGTCGTTCCAACAACACGCTCAGGGCGAATCGTACCCTTGATTCATCGTCAGCAAGCAAGATGCGCATTAACACCACCTCATGAACAGGTCGTCGTTTTCTCAATCAGCCTCAATATAACACAGAAATCCCCCGGATGCATCGGCCATCTGGGGGATTTCGGTATTGGCCAGGTGGCCAATTTTCTTCTTGGTCAGGTGACCAACTTGTGCTGAAGGGCGAAGGCTATGGCCTCCGCCCGATTGGAAACGCCCAGTTTGGACAGGATGTTGCTGACGTGAGCCTTGGCGGTTGAGCGACTCACGAACAACCGCTCGGCGATGCCGGGGTTACTCAGCCCCTCGACCACCAGGGCCAGGACCTCGCGCTCGCGAGGCGTCAGATCATGGCCCGGTACGGGCTCCTGGCTGGCAGTCTGGATGAGCGCCTGGACTGCCTCCGGGGCCAGGGTAGGCCGTCCGGCATAGGCCTCCCGAATCGCCTCGGCCAAACCGTCGGCCGAGATATTCTTCAGCAGGTAGCTGATGGCCCCGGCCTGGAGCGCCCCCCGCACCAACTCCTTCTCCTGGAAGCTGGTCAGCGCGACAACCTGTATCTGAGGCCACCGTTCTCGAATCACCCGGGTGACTGCCGTCCCATCCATCTTGGGCATCACCAGGTCCATCAGGATCACATCCGGTTGGACTTGTTCACACACTAGCAGGGCTTCTTGGCCGCTGCTGGCCTCGCCCACCAGTTCCAGGTCAGCTTTCACCTTCAAGAACGTCGCCAGCCCTCTGCGGACCATGGTATGGTCATCAACGATCATCACGCGTATGGAATCTGCAACACTCATTG
>DFBV01000156.1:0-11009 GCA_002366755.1 Anaerolineales bacterium UBA3071 | reverse complement strand
TTCGTCCAGACAACTGTCACCTGCGTGCCACACCCAGGTTGGCTTTGGATCTCCAACTTTGCCCCAATGGACAAAACTCGCTCCTGCATGATGCCCAATCCCATCTCGCCTGGCTCGACATCACTCGGTTCGAAGCCACGCCCGTCGTCGGTCACACGCAGTTCTACGCTCTCCCTTTCTCCCTCTTCCCCCCCTCTTTCCCCCCCACTGGGGGGGATGAAAGGGGGGGGGAAGCAGCGCAGACTCATCGCCACGTGACTGGCGCGGGCGTGCTTGGCCACATTGTTCAGCGCCTCCTGGGCAATGCGGTACAGGGCAACGTGAACGTCTTCAGGGAGCGCGCACTTACCCTCCACTGTCATCGTGACGGGCACGCCCGTCCGTCCCGTGACGGCTTCACCAAGTTGTCGCAGCAGGTCGTCCAGGCTCGCTTCGGCCAGAGCCGTCGGTCGCAACTCCAACAACAAGGTACGCATCTCGGCCATGGCCCCCCGGCTCAACTTCCGCAGTTCCTGCAAGAGCTGTCGCCCCTCATCCTGATCGCTTTCCCAGAGAGCGGGCAGTGTCTCGGCGATGAGGCTGGCCGAAAACAGCGTCTGGGTGACGGCGTCGTGCAACTCGCGGGCCAACCGACTGCGCTCTTCCATCACGGCCAACTGCTGGGCCTGCTCGTAGAGGCGAGCGTTCTCAATGGCGATAGCCGCCTGGTGCGCCAGGGACTGAAGCACCACCAGGTCGCTCTCGTCGAAGGCATCCAGGCGATCGCTCTGCACATCAAGCACGCCGATGATCTGTCCCTTGGCCTTGATGGGCACAGCGAGCTCCGAACGGCTCTTGCTGCCTCGCATCCAGACGTAGCGCGGCTCCTGGCTCACATCCTGTACCAGAAGGGGCTCGCCCGTAGCAGCGACCCAGCCCGTGATACCCTCCTGGCCCACTTTGAGCCGTGAGGGTTCGAATTGAAACCGAGAATCATCCCACACGACACCGGCCCCAACCTTGTAGACCACCTCATCACCTTCGATCAGGCCGATACCCACGTGATAATAATCGAAAGCCTCTTGGATTAGCCTGGTCATCTGGGCCATCAACTCATCAACGGCCAAGATGGAGGTCACCTGGCGCCCTACCTCGCTGATCACGCGGAACTGCTCCGCCCGTCGTTGCTCGGCGTCGAAGAGCCGCGCGTTCTCGATGACCACAGCCGCCTGGTTGGCCATGGCCAGCGCCATCTCCCCCTCATGGTCAGTGAAACGACGTCGCCTGGGCGGGCGGGTGGCTAGCTGCATCGCTCCCAGCCTGCGCCCTCCCACTTCGATGGGCACCACCAGGGCCGATTGAAGATCGAGGAGATCAGAGGGGCTGAGGTGTGGTTCCGAGGGCACATCCTCGATAATCAGCGGCTGAAGGGATTCGAAGACCGTCCGCCGCATCCTCTCGCTCGGAGAGAACCCCGCCTCATGGTCGGCCTCAGCAAGCTCAGCTAGCGCGGCGGCTACTTGATTGTCAAACCCAAAAAGCACCGCCGGTCTGAGGGTCCCCTTTGCCTCATCATACAGGAAAAGACAACAGCACTGAACGTCGAAGACGTCCACTGCGTACTCAGCGGTCAGGCGCAGCACCTCGTCCAGGTCCAGGGTGCCGCTGATGAGCTTGGCCATCTCGGCCAAGAGGGTGGCTTCGCGCCGCCGCTCGCTCTCTGCCTCGAAGAGGTGAGCATTCTCGATGGCCGTGGCAGCCTGGTTGGCGAAAGCTACCAGGAGGTCCAAATCACTCTGGTCGAACTTCCCTCTGCCCCCTTGTTTGTCCACGACCACCAAGGTACCCATGACCCCCCCCTTCATCCCCCCCAGTGGGGGGGAACGAGGGGGGGGCAAGGGGGCTAGGGCGGCATTCTGGATTTGCTTCTTTGTCCCATCTTTTCGCTCCTTTCGCGTTCTTTCCATCAGTGCAAGCCCGCGTCGGTCCACCCGGCTGTCATCTTGGAGTTGGTCAGATATGAGTGGTTGGTTATGGAGGGTTACCCAGCCGGAGAGGCCACCTTCCAAGGGGGAACGACTGCCGACTACAGAGGTGGCCAAGCCAGTACAGGCCACCGCCTCATCTTCGTTCTTCTCCCAATCAACCAGGTTGAGAATACCCCCATCAGCCTGCAAGAGAGTGGCGGCTTGTTGGACGATGAGGTTCAAGAGTCTGTCCAGCTCCAGGGTGCTGGCAACGGCTCGGGTGGTCTCTTGTAGAGCGGAGAGTTGGGCCAGTCGGCTCTTGGTATCCTCGTAGAGGCCAGCGTTCTCAACAGCCACTCCGATTTGGTGGCCAATGGAGGTGAGCAACTGGACATCCTGGTCGGTGAACTCACGGTAGCCACGAGTGATGGCGAACAGAGTGCCCAGCACCTTCCCCTTAGAGATCAGAGGCACGCTAGCCAGGGAGCGGAGCCTTTCCTCCCTGACCACCATGCGGGTGAGCCGAGGGTCTGTAGAGGCATCCCTCACCACCAGGGGCTGGCCGGATTGGACCACGTGGCCGGAGAAGCCTTCGCCTACCCGCAGCCGATCTATCTCCTCAACGAACCCCGGGCTGAACCCTCGCTGGGCGGCGATGGTCAGCACCCCATCATTTTCTTCATCCAAGAGATAGACTCCCCCAGCTTCGATCTCCATGACCTGCAGCGTCTTGTCCAGGGTGTCGTCCAGGATCTCATTCAAATCCAGGGACTGGCTCACCGTGGCAGCGATGGCGTTCAGGGTCGCCATCTCTTTGGTCCGGTCAGCCACCCTTTGCTCGAGGTGAGCGTACGATTCCTGGAGATGCGCAGCCATGCGGTTGAATTGCTCGGCCAGTTCCTCGATCTCATCTCCCGTCCGGGCGCTGATCGTCTGGCCGAAATTGCCTCCAGCCACCTCCTGGGCGGCGCCGATGAGCTCCGTGATCGGCTTTGTGATCCGCCTGACGCCAAATGTAACGACGAGAGCAGGTATCACCACACCCAGCACCAGCAGCAACAGCAGGAAGCGCTGGTAGCCTCGAATGCCACTGGTCAGCGCAGCCCAGGTCTCCTCGCCGACGAGACCCCAAGACGTGCCCGGCACCGGAGCGAAGCTGGCGACGATGTCCCGACCCTCCACATCGCGGGTGCGCAGCGCGCCCACCTCTCCAGCCAGCACCTGTTGCACTGTCGCTTGGCTGGAGAGGCCATCCCCAATCAGGTCGGGGTCAGAATGGTGAATCGCCCGCCCCGCGCTGTCAACCAAATAGGTGCTGCCGCTCTCGCCTATACGAAGCCTGGCAATGTCGCGGTAGAAGGGATTGATCGCGGTTGCGCCCAGACGAAACATGCCGGCTATCAGTCCCAGGAACTGCCCGTGGTCTCCCTTGATGGGCACGCCAACGACGATGGCCTCCGCTCCCTGCGGTCCGTCAGCCACGATGTCCGAGAAGACCGGCCTTGGCGAACGCAGCATGTGGCGGAAGTAGGAGCGATTGGACCAGTTCTGCCCCAGGATCTCTGGCCGCTCCGGCTCTGTGGCCACGACCGTACCCTGATTGCTGAGGATAAGCACGCCACCGTCGAAGACCTCAAAGCGGCTTCTGGCCCGCATCAGTACGTCACGCTGGACGATCAAATCGCTCTCGTCAGCATAGGCAATAGGCGGCAAGCCACCCAGAAGACCGGCGTATTCGGTGAGGAGGCCAGTGTATTCTGTCAAGCCTGTCGCGAACTCCCCTGCCGAGAAGCGGGCCAATTCCTGGTTCCGTACGATGACCAAGTCTTCTGTCACCCGTTGGTAGGCGCTGAAGGTGACCCAGGCTACTGCGGTGAGGATGATGGCAGTGGGCACAAAGGACCAGGCGAGGATTTTGTTGCGGAGGCTCCCCCATCGGATTCCGAACAGCATGACTGAACTCCTATGACGACGAAGGACGAAGGGCCAGGGACGAACGACGAAGCTAGCAGGAGATGGCGGTGGACTCGGTCTTTCGTCGTCCGTCTTTCGTCAATACCAACAGATCGATTGCCTGACGGATTGCTCGAACTCTCTCCTCTTTTCGCTCCTTTCGCGTCCTTATCAGTCAGCCAACCACACGTCATGCAGATTGATACGGCTATCGGGGCTAGGCTGCCAGTTGTGCACCCTGGCGGAAGCGGCCTCGATCTCCTGGGGCACGTAGAGGAAGACGGCCGGTGCGTCCTCGTAAATGATCCGCTGCATCTCGTCGTAGATCTCTCGGCGCTTCTTTGGATCCGGCTCTGAGGCTCCTGCCGTGATCAATTCGTCTGCTCTGGGGTTGGAATAGCAAGAGAAGTTGCCCCTGCCGGCGGGAGTGCCCTCGACATAGGTCTGCCACTTAGCCTCCACATAGCCCACCGGATCAAAGGCCGAATCGCCCCAATCGCGCAGGAAAGCCTGCCGCTGGCAGTTGAGGAGGAGCGGCTTCACCTCCTCGTAGTCCCAGGTGCGCACACTGACATCCATGCCCAGCGCCCGCAACTGCCTGACCACGGCCTCGGCGATTTCCATGTATGGACCGTAGGCATCAATCACAAAGGAGATATCTTCGGGCCTGTATCCGGCCTCATCTAGAAGCGCTTCGACCTTCTCCGGATCATGGCCGTAAGGCGCCAGGCTAGGGTCGGCGTAGAGATTGGCAGGGGAGAGCGGGCCAGGCAAGACAACGCCGTAACCGCTGGCTACCTCTGTCAGGATCTTGTCCGTATCCAGGGCATAGTTCAGCGCCCGGCGCACACGCACATCGTCGAAGGGTGGAGAGGTAACGTTGAGATCCATGAACTTGGGGCGTGTGCCCATCGTGGTCTTGATCGTGATCTCGGGATTGCCGATAAGCTGCGTCACCAAAAGCGACGGCACATCCTGGATGATATGCACCTCTCCGGTCGACAACGCCTCCACTCGCGCGCTGGCTTCCGGGATCATGCGAAAGGTCACCCGCTCCAGATAAGGAGGCCCCACCGGTGGCAGAGCGTCGGCCCCGCCGTAGTAATCGCCGAAACGCTCCAGAACGATCTGCTCGCTCAGGTCTCCCTCGACGAACCTGAAAGGGCCGGAACCTAGTACCCTTCTGGCAAACCTGGCGTTACCGGCCCAGGCCAGATAATCATGAGGCACGATCTGGTTGTGCACAAGCATCTGGAGAAAAACGGGCCAGGGGCTCTTGAGGTTGAAGCGCACGGTGTTTTGGTCTACCCTCTCTACGCTTCCCACTTCCTGGACAAAACCCCTCCGCTGCGCTCCAATGTCCTGGTTCAGGATGCGCTCGAAGGTGAAGACCACGTCGTCCGCTGTCAGCGATTCGCCGTTGTGGAACTTCACGCCTGGCTTGAGATCGAATTCGACAGTCTGGCTATCCACCCAGCGGTACTCCTCGGCCAGTTCCAAGACGACCTCGTTGTCCGTGGTGCGGGTCACCAAGCCGTCGAAGATGTTGCGGATGACGGTTTCCGTGGCCCGGTCGCTGTAGGCAGCCGGATCCAGGGTGACGACAGAGGTGGCAGCCATGCCCACGACCAGCGTGCCGCCCTGGCGCGGAGCCGAGACCGGCGTGACAGCTTCCTCTACGACGGTCGCCTTCTCGACGACGGCAGGCGTCGACTGGCCGCAGCCGGCCAGGATCACTGCGGTGACCGCTATCGCTGCCAGATGCAGGAATGCCCGCCCAGACAGCCTCGGGCAGCCAGCGCACACCGATGGTCGACTCTCGTGCTCGCGATACACGCCAACGTTCGAAGGCGGGAAACGGATGTCACGTGTACGCACTTGTCATCTTTTCGCTCCTTTCGCGTTCTTTAGCCTGTCGTTTTGCCTTCTCCCGTTCCCTTTTGCTGCCAGCCCGCGCTGTTCAACTTCCTCAATTCCACAAGGATCTCCCTCAGGAGCAGAAGCTGCAGGCGACGCCACTGGACGTCGCTGGCCAGCTTTCCCCACTTGATAGGGTCATCCGAGAGATAAGGCTCCACCAACTCTGCGACATCTCGACCCATATCTCNNAGGGTACCTGACTGAGGTCATCCAGCAGGGCGTAGGCTTGCCAGCCCACCCTGTTGATCAGGCTAATCACGTCTATGCCCATCGCTTCCATCGCCGGCCGCGCCCGATGAGGAAAACGGCATCTGCCACTGTCCAGGAATTGGCAGATCATCCCCTGGCACAGGTAATCCTTGCAGGAGCCGCCCCCGAACCCCATGGCCAGATGATAGCCATCCTTGTAGGCCTGGCGCTCCAGTGCATAGATCACATCGCTGCCGCGGCGGTGAAAAGAAAGGACACGCCGTTTCTCTGCCTTGGTCTTCCCTCTTCCTGGGACGTAGTCTTCGAGAGGTTCCACGTTGCATTTGAACAAGATCGCCCAAGAGAAACGTTTCAGCGCTTCCCGTATCAGATCCAGGTCTGGAGCATAGGGAGGACAGTTAGGGGTTTCTCCGGCGCGGAGGCAGCGGGGTACCAGGCATTTCAGCCGCACCCGCTCGTCAACGCTCACGTCGCTGGCCGGAATGATCACCGCATCTGAAGCGCCCGACTCCAGCGCCAATGTGCGGTAGCGCTCCAGGTTGGCCTTGACGAGCTCCTCGCTGGTCGCTCTGCCCAAAGGCGTGGGCATGGCTCTCGACGTCGTCATTGGTTTGCCACCTCACCACGAGCACTCAAACTGATACAACGGCAGTGTCCGCCCCAAGCACCCGCGCTCCGTTCGTGTCCACGAAGTGTTACGCTACGGGATCTCACAAACTGACGGCGCTGGCCATACTACGGTTGCCGTCGCGGACGATACTGGATGGATTCCGCCAGGTGCACTCTCTCGATGCCCGGCGATGATGTGCGCTGGCTTGAGGATGTGCCCTTCCACCACGTAGCATACACGCTTTCACACACTCAGATGCCGGACCGCTGCCTCTCCATACGTGACATACCCTGTTCAGCAAGGTGGGCCAGCGTTGACTTCAGCACCGGCCCGCAGAGCACCGAATATCTCTTGCAGACTTCACTACCCGCCTGTTTCCTACAACTCGCCAGGCATTGCCCTAACTCTCAATGCACTCCAAGATGGTCGCGACGGCGCGTCTTACAGGGGGCAAATCGTTTTGGACTGTAGCCCAGACAATGTCCAGGTCAACATCGAAATAGCCATGGACAAGCACATATCTCATGTCGAGCAGCCTCTCGCGGTCGCTTCTCATAGCGGAACAGCCTCCCGTAGCACCCGCTCCCGAATGCGCGGACGTAACCCCTTCTCAGTGACCACATCCACGTCCACCCCTAGGAATGCCTGCAGATCGTAGAGCAAGCCTCCCAGGTCGAACATGCTACGTCCAGGCTCCATGTCTACCAGGATGTCCAGATCGCTGTCGGGGCCTGCGTCGCCACGCGCCATTGAGCCGAAGATGCGCACATTCCGCGCCCCATACCGGGCGGCAATCTCCAGTATGTCCTGTCGCTGACTTGCTAGCGACTTGTGGGTGTCCACAGCTACGTCCTCTGCCTCTGCTCAGTGCCTCGCTCCCTGCACTTGATATTCTACGACATCTCCCTGCAACCGCAAAGACGCGCAAGGGCTGCCCTGTGCGTCTTTACCTCTTGGGCCACCCGATCGTACCACCCCACAAGGATTCGACGATGATATTATACACCACTTGGGCTGTGTGAGCAATGATGCATGTTGAGAAGTCGCGGAGGGCCGCATAACGAAAAGCCCACCCGCCGAGCAGCGCTGGCTCGCTCGTGCTCAGGTCGACGGAATCGGGTTTGGCACTCCACAGCGGAGTAGCGGTGCTCGTTCTTCTCCTTCCCCTCGAAGAAGTGCAGTTGCCTACCCAGATCGAGGTCCTAGTTCCTGCCTGATCTGGATCGACCCATGTGTGTTCTGCGAACGGCGCAAGGGATAGGGGACGCTCAGGGCAGCTTATCGTACTCCACCCGCGGCACCTCGATGTGGATGTCGGTGCGGTCCAGCAGAGGGCCAGAAACCCGCTCCACGGGCTTCGACACTGAGCCGCACACAAGTTGTGCTTCACGTGTTTCTGTGGTACACTTGTATGCGTGGAGGTGGCGATGGAAACACAGAACATAACTCTTTCGATTCCCAAAGAAGTCCTGCTCAAGGTCAAGCTGCTTGCTGTGAAAAGGCACACTTCCGTGTCCGGACTGCTGACCCAAACGCTGGAGAGGCTGGTTCGCCAGGACGATGCTTATGTCCATGCGCGACAGCGGCATCTGCAATGGTTGGAACGGGGGACAGACCTTGGTACTGGTGGCCGGATTCTGACCGGCCGAGATGAACTCCATGAGCGAGCCTGAACACCTGCAATTCGTCGACACCAACATCCTGATCTACGCGCATGATCGTTCGGCGGGCGAAAAGCACATCCGCGCCAGAGATCTGGTCAGCGAACTCTGGCAGACCGGGGAAGGCTGTTTGAGCATTCAGGTGTTGCAGGAGTTCTACGTCAACGTCACCCAGAAAGTGGCCAGGCCATTGGCACCTGAGGCAGCGGCTCAGATCATCGCCGACTTGTCGGTCTGGCAGGTGCATCGTCCTGGAGTGCAAGATGTGCTGGACGCCATCGGCCTGCAGGCCCGGTATCGGATATCCTTCTGGGATGCTATGATTGTCGCCAGTGCCCTACAGTCAGGCTGCAAAACGCTCTGGTCGGAGGACCTCAATCCGGGACAGAGCTATGACCAGGTAAGGGTCTTGAATCCCTTCTGATTCGCCCCGCCCGAACGCTGTGCTCTGCACAAGCCGCGGTCGCCGTGCCGCGTGCGGCTGGGCGTGAAGAAACACGGGCTACTGTGTCCAGGGGTTGATGACTGACACACCGGAGTACGCGAAATCGTCCTCGTTGCGCGTGACCAGGTGTAGCCTCCCCTGCAAAGCAACCGCTGCGATCAGAGAGTCCATTGCTGGCATTCTTCTATCCCGTTTCTCAAGAGTTGCAGTCAGTTCTCCCCAGACAAGCATGACTTGTGTGTCGATGGGCAAGATCTTATCTTGGAAGCGGATCAGCAGATCGTCCTCCAGCCACTCTGCCAGCGTACTCTTGCGTTTTGAATCGGCGAGTTTCTCAATTCCCTTCCTGATTTCGCCTATCGAGATAGCGCTGAGAAAGAGCCTGGCCTCGTCAATACTGTCGACCCACTGAACCACGCCAGCATCCGGTTGCCTTGCGACGAGCTCGGAGATCACGCAGGTATCAAGCAGGTACCTCATAGCTCGACATCCTCCCGGGCATCGCTTCTGTCTCGGGCAAGATCGATGTCGAGCCCTGCGAGCGGAGAGTGCCCGAAGAACTCGGAGAGGCGCCCTCTGGACGCGATCATCTTCCGATACTCCGCATAGGAGATCACGATAGCTACCTCTACGCCACGCTTGGTGATGATCTGAGGACCACTACTTACAGCGTTTTCGACGACACGGCTGAACTTGTTCTTCGCTTCCTGTAGTTGCCAGGTCTGAATCATGGCCACCTCCTATCTAGACTGTCTAGATTGTATCACGAAAACCCTGATCTGTCAAGTGGATGGGAGCAAGCCGCATGCGGTGTGGCAGGTAGAAGGCAACACGTATGTCTACGACTGCGCCAGGAATCGGACGAGGCGGACGGAGCGTGGGCACGAGCTACTCCCTGACCTACGGCCGAGAACCGGCTGGCGGGGGTGTGCGGCGGGGCCATGGCCAGCTTCGCCTACGACGCGGACGGCGTGCGGGTGAAGGCCAGGGTCAACCGACCACACTCCATTCTGGTTGCTCAGCGATCACCTGGGCAGCACGGCGGTGACGATCTGTCCGCTGGGAGCGAAGAAGGCGGAACTGCGCTACAAGGCGTGGGGCGAGACGCGATACACATCGGGCACGACGCCGACGAGCTATTGGTTCACGGGGCAACGTGAAGAGGCCTACATCAAGCTGTACGGGATGGGAGTGCGGCGGTATGCCCCTACACCTGCCGCCGCGGACGATACTGGATGGCCTCGGCCAGATGTAGTGTCTCGATGGATGCCGAGCCAGCCAAGTCGGCGATGGTGCGGGCCAGCTTGAGGATGCGCCCTTCGGCAAGTGCACCCCGAGCATCGTCGAGGGGCTCAGGATGCAGTGGTAGGCGCGGGCGCTGAGGTGGAGCTCCCGGATCGCCGCCGATGGCTCGCCGNNGACAGCTTGTCGTACTCCACCCGCGGCACCTCGATGTGAATGTCGACGCGGTCCAGCAGCGGGCCGGAGCCTGCCCTGAGCGCGCCGAAGGGATGCGCTTCTGGTATCGGCTGGTCACTCGCATGGAGCAGGTGCATTCCTCACAAGCCCAGCCCAGCTAGTGTTTGACAACTTCAGCCCTTTGTGCTACAATCTCGCTATGATGAGTACAGAAGCGACCATACTGATTGCAGGCTATCGCTTGCCGGTGGTGGTAGAGCGAGTGAACGGTTCCTACCAAGCCACCAGCCCCGCGTTGGACGGGTTCCTGGTGCTGGCTGACTCCCTCGAAGAGGTGTTGGCTCTGGCTCCTGGAGTTGCCCGCACATTGCTTGAAGCCATGCAAGACAAGGGCATCACACCTCCCCTTCCCCTCGAAGAAGTGCAGTTGCCCACCCAGATCGAGGTCCTAGTTCCTGCCTGACCTGGCTGGAATCACCGATTCACTCCCCCATGAACTACCAAAAGCTGACCCGGCGACTTCGCCAATTGGGCTGCGAGTTCCTGCGCCAGGCCCCGGGCTCTCACGAAGTCTGGTGGAATCCAGCCAATGAGAAGTTCACAGTCATTCCGCGCCACGCTGGTCGTGATCTACCACCAGGCACGCTGCGAGCGATCCTGCGTCAGCTAGGCATCGCCCCATCTGTGTTCTACGAACGGCGCAAGGGATAGGGGACGCTCAGGGCAACTTGTCGTACTCCACCCGCGGCACCTCGATGTGGATATCGATGCGGTCCAGCAGCGGGCCGGAGCCTGCCCTGAGCCCGCCGAAGGGATACGCTTCTGATAGCGGCTGATCACCCGCA
>DFBV01000155.1:11184-17208 GCA_002366755.1 Anaerolineales bacterium UBA3071 | reverse complement strand
TCGCCGCCTGTCTCGCCGGGCTTTAGATGTTTTACGCTTCGGTACTGGCATAGGTCAATCCACTCCTTCTCCTGATTCCTCGCTGAACCGCAATCGCTGCAGCACGCTCCAGCGAGGGTCCTCTTCTTCGGTACACTCACACGGTCCCTCGTTCAGATTCTGGCCGCATTGTGAACACAGACCAGCGCAATCGGAACGACACACGGGATAGATGGGCAGGGCCAGCAGCAATTGCTGGCGAATCACCTCCCCCAGATCAAGTACATGATGCTCATCAATCACCAGAGCGGTATCTTCTGCCTCGTCAGAGGCCCTGTTGTCAACGGCGAACTTCCCAGTGGCCCGGAATTCCTCCTCCACCGCTGCCGCCAGAGAGAAAACAAACGGTGTGAGGCAGCGGCTGCAAGCCAGTTCCACCTCCGCCTGTACGCGTCCCTGAACCAAAATGCCAGCGTCGGTGCGCAGCAGACAAACCCGACCTGTCACCGGGCTAACAAGTTCGACGTCCTCATCCAGGACTGCAATGTCGGCCTCGATGCTCTTGTGCTGGGTGGCGCCAATGGGGGACTTCAGCAACTGAGCTACATTGTATTCCACTTCCACATGAACTCTCCAAACGCTCTGCACGCGTCTGCAGCAAGCGCCCCATTATAGGCAAGACCGACAAAAGTGTCAAAACCGCTGACCACCCCCAAGTCTATCCGAATGGTCGGCTCAGGCAGCTCCTGACCGCCGCCGACGCGTTGGCTCCGCGCTCCTCTCCAAGAGAGCTCTCAATCCGCGGGCTACGGCCCCAGAGCCGCTCGTGTTCAGAAGACAGAGCAGCTTACGCGGTCGACTCAAGGTGAGCGATTCCGTGGCGCACTTCGTCTAGCAAGGTCTCCAGTTGCTGCTGCAATCCCTCTAACGACTCCTGAGCGTATTTGTTTGCACCATCCCTCAGTACCTGCGCCTCTCGTTCCGCCTCAGCGATAATGGCCTTGCTTCGCTCGCCGGTGATTTGACCGCCTGTCTGGCGCTGTGAAGCATCCCAGGGGAGCGCACGGGCCTGAGCTACGATCCGCTGCGCTTCCTTATCCGCCTCATCAATGATGCGATCTTTCTCCTGCTTGATCCGCTGCGCTTGCTTCAACTCCTCCGGCAGCCAGGCGCGGAACTGGTCAATGATACGCAGACACTCCTCCTCATTCACCAGCAGAGTAGAAGTCAGAGGGATGCGCCAACCCTCATTCAGCAGGTCTTCAAGCTGATCCACCAGTTGTAGGATTTCGATGATAATCACCCCCCTCTTAGTCAGATGGTCCGATGGTAGCGTAGTCGCCTAGGATTGTCGATCAAATAGTCTCCCCAATTTGCACATGTACGCAGGCGGTTTTGGGGGAGTTGTTGGATTGTCGATCCTTGGTCTTCTCGCCAGTCGTATGGTCATTTGGTCCCGCTAGTCACCAGAGCACTTGACTACACGACTACCTTGACCAAGCGACCATGTGACTATCTGACTACGCGACCACTTTCAGTCACGCAAGGAACTCAGCGGCACCGGTGCTTCGCCTGTGTCCCCGGCAGCTTCAACACGGTGGCGCAAGGCGTCCTGCACGTGTGGTGGCGACAGAGAGCAGATGTCACCTCCTAAGAAGGCGACTTCCTTCAACGTCGTGGCGCTAAGATACGCATATTCCAGATTGGTCATCAGACAGACAAACTCGATGTCCGGTGCCAGCTTCTTGTTCATCAGCGCCATGTGAAACTCGAACTCGAAGTCCGAAAGGGCACGCAGACCACGCACGATGACCTGAGCGCCAACCTCGCGGGCGAAATCCACGGTCAGGCCGCGATAGGCGCTGACCCGCACGTTGGGCAGTTTGGCAAAGGCCTCCCGACACATGACCACGCGCTCCGCTGTGGGAAAGAGTATTTGCTTGGAAGGACGGTCGTAGACGGCAACAACCAGTTGGTCGAATAACGCCGCTGCCCGCTGGGCGATGTCCACGTGTCCGTAGTGCACCGGATCGAAGGTGCCTGGGTAAACTGCGATGGTCACTTCAAACTCCGAACTTCCAAGTCTTAGCCACCCCATCCATCTGACGACTAGCTGATGTCGCTTTTGCCTCGCCAGAAGCGAGTCACCTGCCGCGCCAGCAGGCGGTGCTCCGGCTGTCTCAGCTCAGGATCTCGCTCGAACAGCTTCTTGGCTTCCGCTCGCGCCAGTTCCAGCGTGCGCAGATCGCTCAGTTGAGCCATTCTCAATTCAGGCAAGCCACTCTGGCGAGTGCCCAGGAAGTCCCCAGGGCCCCGCAACTCCAGATCCTTCTCGGCCAGCACGAAGCCATCCTGGGTCTCCTCCAGCACCTGCAACCGCTCGGCAGCGTCCCCCGTCGCCGCATCGGACACGAGCAAGCAGTAGGATTGCTGCTCACCCCGCCCCACGCGGCCGCGGAACTGATGCAGTTGCGCCAAGCCAAAGCGCTCAGCTCCTTCGACCAACATCACCGTGGCATTGGGCACGTCAATGCCCACCTCCACCACCGAGGTGGAGACGATGATGTCCAACTCGCCCTCGCGGAAGGCCCGCATCACGGCTTCCTTCTCCTCCCCCTTCATGCGACCGTGCAGCAGACCCAGGCGCAGGTCGGGAAAGACCTCCTTCTGCAGCCGCTGATGCTCCTCCACGGCAGCCTTGGCATCCAACACCTCCGATTCCTCCACCAGCGGGCAGATGATGAAGGCCTGGCAGCCTTCCTCCACTTGACGGCGCAAGAAGGCGTAGGCCCGCTCCCGCTCCCTCCGGCGCAGCCAGTGGGTCTTGATAGCCTGGCGTCCCGGAGGCATTTCGTCGATCACCGATACGTCCAGATCGCCGTAAAGCGTCAGGGCCAGCGAGCGGGGAATGGGTGTGGCGCTCATCACCAGCACGTGAGGATGGTAGCCCTTCTGTCGCAGCGCAGCCCGTTGCCGCACGCCAAAGCGGTGCTGCTCGTCAATGACCAGGAAAGCCAGGTCGCGGAAGCCGACTGCCCCTTGGATCAGGGCATGGGTACCGATGGCGATGTCCACCTCGCCAGCGGCAATGGCTGCCTGCGCCGCCGCCTTCTCCTGCAACTTCAGACTGCCAATGAGCAGGGCTATGCGGAGCGGTTCCTGCCGTTGCGGGTGTTGCAGGTTCCCAAAGATGACGGAGAGGTTGCGGTAGTGCTGCTCGGCCAGGATCTCTGTGGGCGCCATGATCGCCGCCTGCGCCCCCTCGCACACGGCAATCCACATGGCCGCCGCCGCCACAGCCGTCTTGCCAGAGCCCACGTCTCCTTGCAGCAGGCGGTTCATGGGCTGCGGCTGGGCCACATCGGCGACGATGTCTGAGAGAGCCCGCTCCTGTGCTGATGTCAGCCGGAAAGGCAGGGCAGCCTCGTATGCTTCCAGTTGCGCCGGATCAACCCGCAGAGGCCTCCCGGGTTGACTGCGCCAGACATGTCGCATCCGCAGGGCCCCCACCTGAATGAGAAAGAACTCATCGAAGGCCAGGCGGCGCCGTGCCGCCTCCAGCAGCTTCTGATTGTCGGGGAAGTGAATCTGCTCGATGGCCTTGCCCAGCGAGAGCAGCCCCGCGTGTTCCCGCACCGTCGAGGGCAGGTGGTCCGGCAAGCGCTTGGCCCAGGCATCCACAGCCTTCTTCATCAAGCGCCGCAGCCCGCGTGCGCCGATCCCCCCCGTCAGCGGGTAGACTGGGACCAGCCGTCCGGTGTGGATCAACTCCTTGTCCAACAGTTCCCAGGACGGCGAGACCATTACCAGCCGGCCCAGACGTTCATTCACTTTGCCACTGAGGACGACTGTGCGACCAGGGCGCAACTGGCGAGTGATGTAGGGGTTGAACCAGGTCACCTGGATGGTACCGGTGGCATCGCCCACAATGGCAGTGACGATGGTGATCGGCCGCCGGTGGCCCTTGCGACTCTGAATGTCCCAGACATTGCCAATGATGGTGACCTCTTCGCCGTACTCAAGGCGGTCAATGGTCTTCAGCTTGCTGTAGTCGTCGTAGCGGCGAGGGAACAGATAGAGAAGGTCGCCAATGGACCGCACGCCAAGTCGTTCCAGCCGTTCGGCATTGCGAGGCCCCACGCTGGGCAGACGGGTCACGGGGGCTTCTAGCCCGGTGGGCTCCGGACCAGGCGGTGGCGAAGGACGACGTGCAGGCCGCTTGGGTGGCCCAGCCGGCTTAACCTCCTCGTCGTCGGACCGCAGCGGCGGGCGGGGGGGCTTGGCTCTCCCCTCCTTGAGCCGTTCCAACTCTGGCGGCTGTGGCGGAGTCGGATGCTCAGTGGCAGGCGGTGACGGCACCTCGGCAGCTCGCTGCGCGGCTTGCTCCGCCTTGCCCAGAACGTCCTCGACGACGCGCCGACGAGCAGCGTGATCTTCCACTTCGGAATAGCCGCTCAGCAAGGCGACGATCTCCTTGATCAGGGCCTCCTTCTGCGCATCAACCCCCTCGGCCAGGACGTCCTCCTCCCAGCGCTCGGCGAAACTGGCCATGCCACCGATGACAGCCCGGTTCCGGTAACCCTGGCGTCGTTCCAGATCCAGCACCTTCTGCAAACGTTCGAAAACAGTGGTCATCAGCCACTACTCATAAGACAAGCCGCACCCACGGCCCCAGGCCCAGCATGGGCGGCGATGGCCACGCCCGCCTCGGCTATTGCCATCTGCTCGCGGGGGAAGATGCCAGCCAGCATGTCGGCCAATCGCTCAGCCGCCTCCGGAGCCCGCGTGTGCAAGACCCACATCTGTTCCAAAGCACCCAGTTCACCCACCCTGTCCACGAGACGACGCAAGGCGGCAGATAGCGTCCGCGGCCGCTCCAACAAATCCACCTGCCCCTCCCTGAGCATCACCAGGGGCTTGATGGACAGCAGGGAACCGACCAGTGCTAAGGCCCAGGTGACACGGCCACCGCGGCGCACGTAGTCCAGAGTGTCCAACACGGCGAACACCCGCACCCGACCGACCATGTTCCGCACCTTGTCAGCGATGGCGGCCAGCGACTCTCCCCTCTGCGCTGCTTCCGCAGCGGCCACGCTCAGCAGGCCCGCGCCGAGCGTAGCGGAGTGACTGTCAACGACTTCAATGACCGCCTGTGGTAGACAGCGCGCCGCCGAGCAGGCTGCGTTGTAGATGCCGCTCAGCTTACCCGCCGAGTGAATGGAGATGATCTGCCGGCCCCGTTCCGCCGCCTGGCGATAGATCTCCTCGAAGACGCCCACCGCTGGCTGCGACGTTGCCACGGGAGTCTTGCGCAGGAGCGCATAGAAGCCCTGGGGTGTCAGATCCACGCCCTCGCGGTAGAACTTCCGCCCGAAGCGCACCAGGCAGGGGATGACGGTGATCCCCAGACGTCGGGCCACGTCAGGCGGAACATCGGTGGAACTGTCGGTGATAACCTGTACCTCAGTCATGCGCATATCAAGCTCTCTCGTAGATAGCCACACCCAAAGCGTTGAGTCCCAGGCGCGCAACCACGGATGGGCCATAGGTGAATACGGGAACGTCCCAATCGGGATAGAGCAGTTCCAGCCCTTCTAGCAGCATGGCCATGTGCTCGCTGAAGCTGCTCTGCATGATGGCCAGTTGCTCTATGTCCGCGAATTCGCGGATGAAGTTCAGCAGCTTCTCCACTCCCAGGGCGCGGGTTCGCACTTTCTCCATGGGCAGGAGTCTGCCGTCCTCCAACGTCACTAGCGGCTTGATGCCCAGCATGGTCCCCAGCACCGCCTGGGATGGGCGGACCCACTGTTCCCTCTCCAGGTACCTGAGGACATCCACAAGGAAGATCATGTAGACATGGGGGACCATGCCCCGGATGAGACGCACGATCTCGTCCATTTCGGCGCCATTAGCCGCCGCCTCCGCGGCTGCCTCTACGAGCATACCCAAGCCAAAGGAGATGGAAAGTGAATCCATGACCAGAATCTCGCAACGACCCAACAGGGTCCGCACAGCCGCTCGCGCGACCTCGCAAGTTTCACTCAG
>DFBV01000155.1:0-11091 GCA_002366755.1 Anaerolineales bacterium UBA3071 | reverse complement strand
TGAAGAAACTCCCTGGAAGTGACGTCAATGCCCTCCCCGTAGGTCACGCCTCCGAGATGGATGTTCTGAGGGACAACGGAGATGTCCAAACGAGCAGCCACTCCAGGTCGAAGATAGGCGCTGCTGTCGGTAACGATCTTTGTGCGACCCAAAGTTGCCTCCAACCGCAAGACTCCTAGATCTGCTACTCCACCGAAAAGATGTAGTGATAGTGCGGCTGGCCGCCATCAGCCAGTTCGATCTCCTGCTCAGGATAGCGGTCGCGGAGTTCGGTCTCCAAGGCCTCCGCAGCCTCCATCGATGTGGGCTGGCCGCGATAGAGAGTGATGATCTCAGATTCCCCTGCCTCCATCTCACCCAAGAGAGCGAAGACCACGGCCTCGGGAGTGTCGCCGTGGGCCACCAGATCGTCGTCTTTCAAGCCGATGAAGTCTCCTTCCGCCACCTCAATGTCCCCAAGGCGGACATCCCGTACGGCGACGGTGACTTCGCCCGTCTGCACGCTGGTCAGCGCCGCTTCCATGAGCTTCACGTTGGTGTCCAGATCGGCCTGCTGATTCAGCACCAACAGCGCGCTTATGCCTTGGGGCATGCTCTTGCTGGGAACCACCTGCACGGTCTTGCTCGACAGTCGCTGCGCCTGCTGAGCAGCGAGGATGATGTTCTTGTTGTTGGGCAGGACGATGATCTCATCTACGTCCAGCCCCTCGATGGCTTCGAGCAAGTCCTGCGTGCTGGGATTCATCGTCTGCCCGCCGGGGACGATGGCATGGACGCCCAGGCTGCGGAAGACTTCCTCCAGCCCCTCTCCTGCTGTCACCACCACTGTGCCAATGGGGCCCAACATGGCCGGTGAAGAAACCAGCGCGGCCAGCGGCAGTGGGGGGGCCTCCGCCTTCTCCAGGCCCTCATCTCCCTTCGGCCCTCCCTCGCTCACAAAGCGCTCATACTGAACCTGCATGTTCTCGATGATAACCCGATCGACTTGACCGAGACCCACGCAGTAGTTGAGTGGGGTACCCGGCTCGTCCGTGTGAACGTGCACCTTCACTGTGCAACTGTCGCCAACGACGAGCACGGAATCGCCCATCAGGCTGATGTCGTGCCGCATCTGCTCCACCTTCAGCCCATCCCCCAGCACGATGCACTGCACGTCGTAGCCGTATTCGCCTTCAAGCACTCCGGCATGCTCAACCGTCTCCAGAGCAGCCGCCGCTTCCACCCCGACCGGCATGCCCTGCAGGCAACGAAACATCCCCTCTAGAATGCGGAACAGGCCCAGTCCTCCTGCGTCCACGACGCCAGCTTCTGCCAGCACAGCCAGCAGGGTGGGAGTCCTCTCCACAGATTCGGTTGCCACGTGGACGATGAGCTCGAAGAGGGCACGCAGGTCGCGAAGCGTGCCCGCCTGCTGCAGCGCCTCAGCCACCTCGCGGATGACAGTGAGAATCGTCCCTTCGACAGGGCGCACCACACCCCGATAGGCCGTATTGGACCCGTCCTGAAACGCTTTGACTAACTCGGCAGCGTCCACGAGATCCTCACCGGTCAAGCCGTGAGCTATGCCGCGCAAGATCTGCGAAAGGATGACGCCTGAGTTACCCCGCGCCCCCATCAGCGCCCCGTGCGCTGCCGCCTGCACGACCGCAGCAGCACCCCTCGTCTGCACAGACTCGATTTCCTCGAGGGCAGCCTGCATGGTCAGGAGCATGTTAGTGCCCGTGTCGCCGTCGGGGACAGGGAAAACGTTGAGCGCGTTCACCTCCTGGTGGTGCTGCTCTAACCAGGCGCTGCCTGAGCGGAAGAGCGCCCGGAAGTCTTCTCCATCCAGGCTGAGCACAGCACTCCCCAGAGGATATTTGTTGATCACCTGTCCACCACCGCCTGCCGCTGATTGTGAATGAAAGGCCGACGTTGCCACGATCTTACCCTAACCTCCGCCAATAGCAGGAAGGGAGCCGGCCGCCGATTTCGGCTGGACCGCCTCTCCATTAGCGTCCTTGCTCGCTGACGCGCAAACCCTGTACGTGCACGTTGACCTCAGCCACGGGCACGCCCAGTGCCTTCTCCAGCCGGTATTTGACCCGGTTCATGATACCGTGAGCTACCTCGGAGATGCGGGTGCCGTACTCCACGATTACGTAGAGATCGACGACGATGCGCTCGCCATCCACGCGCACTTCCACGCCTCGCCGCGCCCGCTCGGGACGCAGGAGTTGCGCCAGCCCGCCCATCAGGCTCTTGCTGGCCATACCCACAACGCCGTAGCATTCCAGCACGGACTCGCTGGCGATGGTGCCGATGGCCACCGGTGAGATCTCGATTCTACCCAGAGTCGTCTGTTCAGACATGATGATCCTTGCTCCCTGGCAAGCAGGTCAAACCGCCAATTGTGCAGAGCACGGTTTGCGCAGATCTGCCGCTTGTGGTAAGATGACCCCCGCCTTGAGCGGGGCGTGCACCCCAGCCTGGCTTCTCACTATCTCCCGGTCACTGACCGGAGTTCAAGAAAGGGGGTAATCGGCATGGCAAAATGTGAACTCTGCGGCAAAGGGCCACAGTTTGGGCATAACGTCAGCCACTCTCACCGCAGGACCAAGCGGCGCTGGGCGCCCAATATCCAGAAGGCGACGGTGGTCAAAGACGGAGTCACCAGACGTATGTCCCTGTGCGCCAAGTGCCTGAAGACCCTACACAAAACTCGCTAGGGTGGGCGGCTGTGAAAGCCGCCCTATCTTCTTCTAGAACCCCCGTTGATGCCCCTGGTTGCGACCGGGGGCGTTTTCTATCCTCTGATCGCCTCCCATACACCCAATCATACACTTGTTCGGCGAAAAGCGCAAAGCAGCTACCCAGACTCCCAACCCCGATGACCGACTGCCAACGGATTCGAGCCTGGCCACACGCCCCCGTATATGGTTGGTCACTGGTCGTTCGACAATTGGTCATCGCCCAGGGCCTTGCGCTGGCGGAGCTGCCCGCAGCCGGCCTCGATATCCAGACCACGCCGCAGCCGCACCGTGGCCGAGATGCCTGCATCGCGCAACACACGAAGGAAACCCTGCGTGCGCAGCCTGGAGGACGGCTGGTAGGGAGACCCATCCACGCGGTTGACAGGGATCAGGTTCACGTGACACAACAGCCTCCGCAACAGCCTGGCCAGGCACTCGGCCTGCTGGTCACTGTCGTTGATTCCTTGCAGCAGGGCGTACTCGAAGGTAACGCGTCTCCCGGTGCGCTGGACGTAGCCACGGCAGGCAGCCATCAACTGTGCCAGCGGATAGCGGCGGTTCAGGGGCACCAGCTTGCTGCGCATGCGGTCGGTCGGTGCATGGAGCGACACCGCCAGGCCAATCTGCATGGCTTCCCGGCTCATGCGCTCGATGCCGGGCACCAATCCCGCGGTGGAAAGGGTCATGTGTCGGGCTCCCAGGGCAAAGCCCTCAGGGTCGTTGAGCGTCTCCAGCGACTGCCACGTCGCCTGGTAGTTAGCCAGTGGTTCGCCCATGCCCATCACGACGACGTTGGACATCCGCGCCGGACGCTGGATGGGCACTGCGCCAGGCCCATTGGCCTGCGGGTCGGCCAACCAACGAGCATAGTGCAGAACCTGGGCCACGATCTCGCCTGCAGTCAGGTCGCGCACGAAACCACTCTGCCCTGTGGCGCAGAAGGGGCAGCCGATAGCACATCCGATCTGAGCGGAGATGCAGACCGTGCAACGCTGCTCGTAGAGCATCAGCACTGTCTCAAGGGTCTCGCCGTCGACCAGCCGGAAGAGACACTTGCGCGTCCGCCGGTCGCGGGATACCACTTCCTCCACCAATTCCAACGGCTGGCAAGACGCTTCCTCAGCCAGCCGCGCCCGTAGTGCCCGCGGCAGGTTGACCATGGCCCCGAAGTCGGCCCCCAGATCACGGTACAACCAGCGCCATAGCTGGTCCGCGCGGTAACGCGGCTCGCCCCAGCGGGCCAGAAGATCGCGCACCTCCCGCCGCCTAAGATCCAACAGTTGAATGGGGGAAGAGTCCTTGCCAGACGGTGTTGACATGGGCGAGAGTATACCTCACTTGTGGGGGGAAGTCAAGCGAACAATGAAACGTGATGCGCGAAGACGTTGGTATCCAATCACGTTTCACGTTTCACGCTTCACCTTTCACGTCTGGGAACGCCAAGCAGCGAGAAGCGCAGCCAAGTCCTCGAAGACCCAGTCGGGGGGCAGGTCGGCCTGGGCGAACTCCTCGGCGGTGGTCACGCCGCTCAGCACGCCGACGGTTCGCAGCCCTGCCCTCTGCCCGCCGAGGATGTCAGTCTCCAACCGGTCACCGACCATGGCAGCGTGTTCGGTGTCAACACCAAGCCATGCCATCGCCTGGTCAAAGATGGCCGCCTCAGGCTTGCCGATGACCTGAGGAGAGACGCTGCTGGCGGCCTGCAGCGCGGCGAGGACGGCGCCAGCCCCAGGCACGAGTCCCTCTTCGGTGGGCAACGTACGGTCGGGGTTAGTGGCGATGAAGGGCGCACCGCGGCGGATGGCCAGCGTAGCATCGGCCAGCTTGCGCCAGGTCAAGGTCGTATCGTGCCCGGCCACCACGTAGCGTGCAGCGGTGTGGTCGTCGGTGACCAGGAAGCCACGATCCGACAGCGCTCGGTGCAGACCCACCTCGCCGATGACGTAAACGGGCGTGCCAGGCGGCGCGATGCTGGCCAGGTAGGCCGCCGTTGCCAACGATGAGGTCAACACCGCCTCCTCGCCGACGGTCAGCCCCATGCACTTCAGCTTGGCCACGCACTGTGCTGGGGTGCGTGTGGAGTTGTTGGTGATGAATAGGAAGGGAACGTGCCGCGACTGCAACTCAATGATGAACTCCACCGCCCCAGGCAACAGTGTCTCGCCGCGGTACACCACGCCATCAAGGTCGAGCAGGAAGTTACGGATTGTGGACAGATCGCGATCAGCCATCAGTTTCATCGGCTTCATCGGCTTCATCGGCTTCATGAGCTTCGTGGGCTTCATGAGCTTCATGGGCTTCATGGGCCGAACAACCATGAACTGCCATCAAAGCGGCGTCTATCAGCAATTGGGGATCGGCGGCGCTCTCCTCCATCGGGCCTAACGCCAAATGCTGCAGAAACTCCACGTTGCCCTTGGGACCGGTGAGGGGCGAAGGGATGAGGCCAAGCACCCGCAGGTCATGCTCAATGGCCCAGCCGGTCAGCCGCGCCAGAACCTGCCGGTGCACCACAGGGTCGCGCACAACGCCCCCCTTGCCCACCTGCCTCCGCCCTGCCTCGAACTGCGGCTTGACGAGAGCCACGACCTTCCCCTCGGGCTTCAGCAAACGCTTCACGACCGGCAGCACCAGCTCCAGGCCGATGAAGGAGACATCAACTGTGACCAGGTCCACCAGCTCCGGCAGGCCCTCCAGGAAGCGGATGTTGGTGCGCTCGATGACCACCACGCGGGGGTCTTGTCGCAGTTTCCAGGCGAGTTGCCCGTAGCCTACATCAATGGCGTAGACCCTGGCAGCACCCCGCTGCAACAGGCAATCGGTGAAGCCGCCAGTGGAGGCGCCCACGTCGGCCGCCACCCATCCCGCAACGTCGAGCCGAAAGGCGTCCAGCGCGGCTTCCAGCTTCAACCCGCCGCGGGAGACGTACGGCAACCGGCCGCGCAGCCGCACTGCAGCGCTTACGGCCACGCGTCGCCCCGGCTTGTCTACCACCTGATCGTTCACCACTACCTGACCAGCGCGGATGAGCCCCTGGGCTCGCTCGCGGCTCTCGGCCAGACCCCTCTCCACCAGCAGCAGATCCACACGCATCTTGATCACAAGCCCAGCATAGCCGCAAACGCTGGAATTGTCAAGCCATCACCACCCACCGGAATTGACGCCGCGGGCAAAATGGGGTATCATGAGCCCCTGTCAAAACACGTTCGGAGAAGCAACTTATGCTCAGAGCTTTACTGAAATCCATGCGGCCGAAGCAGTGGATGAAGAACGGCTTCGTCTTCGCTGCGCTCGTCTTCGATGAGAAGCTGTTTCAGCCCTTGCTGCTGGCCCAGATCATGCTGGCGTTCGTCATATTCTGTCTGGCCTCCAGCGCGGTCTACCTGCTCAATGACCTGGCGGACCGGGAGAAGGATCGCCAGCATCCCACCAAGCGGCACCGTCCGCTGGCTTCGGGCGAGCTGCCGCCCTGGGTAGCCGTGGTAGCGATCGGTGTCTTCATCGTTGTTTCGCTGCTGGCCGCGCTCTGGTTGGGCTGGCGCTTTGCCCTGGTCATCGTGGGCTACCTGGCGCTCAATGTCGCCTATTCCTTCTGGCTCAAACACATCGTTATCGTGGACGTGTTTCTAGTAGCAGCCTTTCACCTGTTGCGAGTGGTTGCCGGCGTGGTCGTCGTACAGGCGGAACGCTTCTCTCCCTGGCTGTATATCTGCATCACCCTACTGGCCCTTTTCATCGCCGTCGGCCGCCGGCGCAACGAACTGATGCTGCTGGGCGAGGGAAATGCCAACGCCCACCGCACCAGCCTGCAGGAGTACAACCTGCCGCTGCTGGACGACATGATCGGCCTGGTCACTTCGGCAGCCACGGTTGCATACTCCTTCTACACCTTCTCGGCCCCCAACCTACCCACTAACCACACTATGATGCTGACCATTCCTTTCGTGCTGTATGGCCTCTTCCGCTACCTCTACCTGATCCACGTGCGAAGCGAAGGGGGCGCACCGGAGGAACTCATACTGCGGGACAAGCCGCTGCTGGCCTCTGTGGCCCTGTGGGGTTTGGCAGTGGTCGTGGTGTTGTACGCGTTCTAGGCCACCGAACGCACGCAAGAGCTACGTGCTGCGCGCTCCTTCACGAAACACGCAGCACGTCATCACCCATCTCCTGTCGGTTCCACCTGATACAGCGCTGCTGGGTCTGCTTCTCGCAGGCGGTCGGCGGTAGCTTGGGTGCGCTGGCGAAAGGTGATCACCTCCCATGCAGCCAGATGAGCCTGCACGGCCGCTGCCAACCGCCGCGCCTGCCATCGGCTTAACAGGATGGCCACCACGGCATCCGGCTCGCCGGCCGGCTTGATGGCCCCTTCGCCCATCACTTCGCCCGGGCCGTTGGTGACCTCTATGACGATCGGGTTGCGTGTCCGCTCGCCCCGGTCCTCCACCTTCAGCACCCGGCTGAGAGGCTTTCCCTCGCGGCCGGAGGGGCTGCCTTTGTAGTCCACGAACCTCTCCGCCAGCCGCCCCTCGGCCAGGTCAGAGCACAGCACGCGAGCATCGGCCAGGTCCAAGTAGTGACTGGCCGAGGCTTGCGCTCCCTCGCCTCGCTTGTACCGGAAGAGCAACAGCCGCAACTTGCCGATGTCCAGCGCATCCTCCATGTGCAAGATGGCGCTACGGGTGATCTCTGTGTGAATGCGGTAGCGATCCCTGGTCTTCCGTCCCTGTGGTCTTTCGGTCATAGCTTCAACTCCTCAAGTTATTGGCTCGTGCGAGTCAAGTGTACCACAGAATCGGCGCGAAGCAAAGCGGCTCGAACTTCAGCTTTGGCCCCGCCACGCCTACTTCATTTACGAAGAAGCGCTTTTGCCTCTCCGCTGAGATTATGGTAAGATGCGGCCAGCAACAGGCATGGAGGGCGGCTCATGGACGAGTTGATGGTCATCGGCGCAGGGTTGGCCGGTTCGGAAGCCGCGTGGCAGGCAGCAGACCGTGGCGTGCAGGTCACGCTCTACGAGATGCGGCCACACAAGATGACGCCAGCACATACCAGCGGCCTCTTCGCCGAACTGGTCTGTTCCAACTCGCTGGGCTCCAACCTCGTTGACCGGGCACAGGGGCTGCTAAAGGAGGAGTTGCGACGGATGGGCTCGCTGGTCATCCGCTGCGCCGATGACACCGCCTTGCCCGCCGGCGGCGCGCTGGCCGTGGGCCGCGAGACCTTCGCCCAGGCGGTCACCGAAGCGGTGACCCACCACCCCAACGTCACCGTGCGCCGCGAGGAAGTCACCGCCATCCCCGAAGCGGTACCCACCATCATTGCCACGGGCCCGCTGACCTCCAAGCCGCTGGCCCAGGCCATCGCCGAACTGACAAGCCAGCGCTACCTTCACTTCTATGACGCCATGGCTCCCATCGTCACCCTGGAGTCGATCCGCATGCCCCCCGCCTGGCGACAGTCCCGCTACGATCGCAACCGCGATGCGGAGACCCCAGGGGACTATGTCAACTGTCCGCTAAGCCGAGAGGAATACTACGCGTTCGTGGAGGCGCTGCTGGCAGCGGAGACCATTGAGCTGCGGCAATTCGAGAAGGAGGATGAGCGCTTCTTCGAGGGCTGCTTGCCGGTGGAAGTGCTGGCCGCCCGAGGCTCTGACGCACTGGCCTTCGGCCCCATGCGCCCCGTCGGGCTGCGCGACCCACGGACAGACAGACGCCCCTTCGCCGTCCTTCAGTTGCGACAAGACAATCTGGCCGGCACGCTCTACAACCTGGTCGGCTTCCAGACCAACCTCAAGTGGGGCGAGCAAACGCGGGTGCTGCGTTTGATCCCTGGGCTGGAAGAGGCGGAAATCGTGCGCTTCGGGCAGATGCACCGCAACACCTTCATAAACTCCTCTCTGCTCCTCGAGCCGACACTGCAGTTCCGTGGCCGTCCTGACCTTTTCTTCGCCGGGCAGATCACCGGCAGCGAGGGATACGTGAGCTCCGCAGCCGGTGGCCTTCTGGCAGGGCTCAACGCGGCGCGGCTGATCCAGGGCCTCCCGCCCGTTTCCCTGCCGCGCGACACCATGCTCGGGGCACTGTTCCACTACGTCACCCATGCCGACCCGCACGGATTTCAACCCATGAAGGCAAACTTCGGCCTGATGCCGCCGCTTCTGCCTCCGGTGCGCAACAAGCGGCGACGCTACCGCTCCTACGCTGAGCGAGCCTTGGCCGCATTGGAAAGCTGGAAGCTGGAGGTCCTGCCCGAGTAGGTCCGGGTCTAGTATACAAGTTACCGCGACCTTTTGCGCTCTATTGCGTCTACTCTGGTGAGGGCCGAAGGCAAATGGTAGGTCAATACGAGAATTTGACGAAACTCCAAGAATATGCTATAATGTACACGTCAACCTGAGAGGTTGGCAGGTACGACGTGAGATCGGCGAACGTCCCCAGGTTCTTGCGTTCGCCAGAGAGCATGATCAGGCCAAAGTGCGGGCCTGCTCCACAGCTAGCTCACCGTCCCGCATGGAGTGCCCGTCGCAGGTCCTGGTCAAGCCAGTCGGCCTAGTGAAGGAGGAGCGCTTATGACGGCACGAAGACACGTAGTAGCCCTCGCAACATTGTTTGCCCTGCTGCTCAGCGTCACCCTGGTCGCGTCCAGCCCCCTGGCGACCGTGGACGCAGAACTGTTGATCAACGGCAACTTCGAGGGCGGCTTTGCCTACCACGAAGGTTGCGGCATGGTGGGCAAAGGTTGGCAGTGCTTCACCAACGGCGGGACAGCCGGGTATGGCTTCTACGACGAGATGTGGAGCCCTGTGGTGTGGGACGGTGAACACTCTCAGCTCCTTGAGATCAACACCCACAAGATTGGCGGTGACCCCGACCGCTATGCCGGCATCTTCCAGACAGTGAACGTCATCCCCGGCGGCAGCTACGAGTTCACCATTCGCGGCATGCTGCGAGCCGACGACACCGATCCCGATCCCTGGCGCTATCGGGTGCAGGTCGGCTTCGACCACAGCGGCGGCGATGACTGGACAGCCGTCACCGACTGGAACGAACTCCCCTGGGACGACTATCATCCTCGCCTGCACCCTGGCGGCTTCAACGAGCACAGCGCCACGGTCATAGCAGAAGGAAACAAGCTGACCGTGTTCGTGCGCGTGTGGAAGAAGTGGGGAGATTGGTACCGCGAGCTGAACGTCAACCTCGACGGCGCCAGCCTCTTCGGTCCCGTGGCAGGCTGGCCGGTGCCCCTGGTGCCCGAGGAACCGTGCGAGCCCGAAGAACCCGCTGCACCTGAGCCCGCTCCGCCGACCCCCCCCGAGCCCGAAGTCATCTGCGGTGGTCCTAACCTGCTTTTCAACGGCGACTTCGAAGGCGGTTTCACGAATGGCGTGGGCAGCGGCTGGAGCGCTTTCGACAACAATTGCGCAGCCAGCTATTGCTTCTACGACGACATATGGGCACGCGTGGTCGCCGGCGGAAAGCACTCGCAGCTCATCGAGATCAGCACCATCTGCCGGGCGGCATCGGATCCCGATCGCTACGCCGGCATCTACCAGGCCGTTTGGGGCCTGTGGCCGGGAGCCACCTACGAGCTATCGCTCTACGGCATGATCCGCCAGGGAGAGCACGGCTGGGAAGGCGCTGATCCCTATCGCTACCGCGTGCAGTGGGGCTACACGACCGACGGCGGCACCGACTGGACGAAGGTGGAGAACTGGCAGGAGCTGCCCTGGGACGACATCTATCCCCGCACAGCACCCGGCGTCATGGCGCCCTTCAGCGTGCAGTTCCAGGCCCCGAGCAGCAAGATCGCGCTGTTCTTCCGAGTATGGAAGAAGTGGGGCGATGCCCAGCAGGAAGTGGACGTCAACCTGGACGAGATCAGTCTGAAGGGTTGCATGCCCGTGCCGCCGTGGCCGCCCGTGCCGCAGTGGCCGCCCGTCCCGCCGTGGCCGCCCGAACCGCCTCTTCCACCCGAAACACAGTGTTGGATCCATGTGATCCAAAGAGGGGAGTATCTCGGCGCCATAGCTACCGCTTATGGGACGACGGTGGCGGCCATTGTCGCTGACAACGACATCGTCAATCCCAACGTGATCTACGTGGGAGATGAACTGCTGATCTGCGATCCCTAGTGTCCGCTGGCCTGGTGCCGGAGGTCAGGAAGTACAGTGCCAGGCCAGTGTCTCATCTCAAGTCTGTGAGTTTGTGAATCCGTGAGACGGAAGGTTCCAGAGGGAGAGACATCGTCTAGCCCGGAACCCGCTCACCCCGCACAGGTAGCGCACGTCACTGCGCTATCAAAATGGAAGCACTCGAAAGGAGAGAGACATCATGAAGTTCAGAAGCTGGCAACGCTC
>DFBV01000051.1 GCA_002366755.1 Anaerolineales bacterium UBA3071 | reverse complement strand
AGGCGCGGCACGTAGGTCAGGGGGCCACTAGTTTCTGGACACCCTTCGTGGAGATTGACCAGAAGATGGGCGGGATGTTCTTCCTGTTCGTCGCCCTGGGCGTATTGAACTGGCTGGGCATGGCGCGCCTCACCCGGGGGCAGGTGCTTTCCTACAGGGAGAAGGAATTCATCGAGGCCGCCCGCATGGTGGGGGCCAGCGACATGCGCATCGTGTTCAAGCACTTGCTGCCCAATGTCTTGGGGCCCTGTATCGTGTCCGAAACGCTGGCCATTCCCGCCTACATCTTCCTCGAGGCCTTCCTGAGCTTCATCGGCCTGGGCATTGATGCGCCACGGCCCAGTTGGGGCAACATGATCTCTGAGAACTACGCTGGCCTGTATGCCGTGCGCGGGAAATCGCTGGGCGCAATACTCATTGACGCCCATCTGCTCTCCGTGCTTGTGCCCTCCGTTGCTCTGACGGTGACGGTGCTGGCCTTCAACTTCCTGGGCGATGGGCTGCGGGATGCCTTCGACCCCCGCCTGCGGGAGTAGCAGCAAGGCTGCAAAACCACGTCACGTCTGCAACAAATGCTTCTTGTGTGCCAAAAGCCAACGCCGCCTGTTCCCCTCGCGAACAGGCGGCGTTCGTGTTGAACCTTCCACAAAGATGAAATGATCAGTAGCATAGGGCCTTCCTCATGCCAATTCCTCGGCCATCATCTCCTGGTCCCATTTGGGCTCCATGCCATAGGCCCGGGCATAGCGCACCATCTCCTCTCGCGTTAGACCGCCGATCTCAGCGGCGCGTGCCAGGGAAATCAAGCCTCTCTCGTAGAATTCAAGGGCTTCACGGATTCGCAATTGTGACAACCCTAGCAGGATAACTTCCCTGAGTGTATCTCGCCGCAGTTCGAGGGGTTTGAGCCATTCAACAGGGATTTCTACCGAAACAGTTTGCATGCTAACTCCCTCCTCAAGTAGAGCAATCCAAGAGCACTGCTCACTCTCCTCAAACTTATTATATCAGACCCCGCAGCGCCTGCCAAACCTTCTCCGGCAGCAGCGGGATGCTGGGAATCAGCACGCCAAAGGCTGCGTCATAGGCGGCCTCGCCACCATGGTTGCTGCAATGATTGCCATACCTCATGCAGCTCAGGGAGCAACGATCCTCTTGGAAAGCGCAGGCCATACCCTACGAAAGTCCTGCTCATTGAGTGTTACCAGCCGATCAACTGCTGCCTTTGATGCTGTATATGCCATAAGCGCATCGTAGGTAGCCCCACCCGAGATGTTCTTCTGAGATAGGTGCTCCAACACAGCCTGGTAATCATCTTTGGACAGAGCAATCACTTCCAATGCCTCAAGGATGTTCTCCTGGATAAGATGCCAGGCTGTGGTTGGTGAGATGCGGGGATGCACAGGGAGGGTGGTGAGAACGGAGTACAATTCTGCTAACGAATGGCATGCCACGAGCGCAGCGATTTCCTTGCGCTTGGCGCGCTGAAGCCACGGTAGAGCCCGGGCATGATCAGGATGCGCTTCTACCATCGCAGCCACAAGCACGGACGTATCCAGAAGCACTCTCATTGCCCTGTCCTTTGCACCAATTCGGCCAGCCGCGCTTCCCGGTCTTGTTTCTCTGCACCGGCAAGCTCTCCTATAGCGCGCGCTTGCACGACAAGCACTCCCCCTTTGTCTACTAACGGAGCCTCTTCAAGCAACGGGCGCAGAAGGAGTCTCGCGTCGCTTCGCTCTTCGACAACGAGTTTTGTTCCTGGAACTAATCCTAGGCGAGCACAAAGCGCTTTGGGAATCAAGATATGACCGGCCTGGTCTATCGTCATCTGGCTAGCTTCACCTTGCATGATAACTTCCTCCCTAAGTTTGATGCTTCTGCTTAATCCGCTCAATCCGCTGACGATCATATCAGACCTTGCAAAGCCCGCCAAACCTTCTCCGGCAGCAGCGGGATGCTGGGAATCAGCACGCCGATAGCATCATAAACAGCATTGGCCACCGCTGGCGCCACGCCGTTCAGCGGGATCTCGGCCACCGACTTAACGCCGAACGGATGGGTCGGTTCGAAAGTCTCGACGAAGATCACCTGCATCTCCGGCATCTCGTCAGAGCGGAAGATGTGATACTTGTCGAAGTCGGTGGGGATCAGCCGCCCGGCGGCGTCGAAGACCATCTCCTCGCACAGCGCGTAGCCCAGCGCCTGGGTCATACCCCCTTCCACCTGGCCGCTGGCCGTGGCCGGATTGACGATGATGCCGCAGTCCAGAGCCATGATCAGCTTGTCCACCGTCACCTGGCCCGTCTCGGTATCTACAGTGACCTCGGCGAACTGGGCGGCGAACGGCGGCGGGCTATCCGGGCTGACCCAAGAGCCGCTGCCCATGATCTGGTGCTGCTGTTCGTGGTGCAGTGAGTTAAGGGCGACCTCGGCGAAGGTGACGCTGCGGCCATCGGCCGCCCAGGCGCACCGCTCCTCCAGCGTGATCTGGTAAGGTTCCAGGGCCACTCCTTGCTCGCTCAACAACCGGGCTGCCACCTCCCGCATCTGCTCCGCCACCTGCTGTGCGGCGCGCACCACAGCCGCCCCGCTGATGTACGTCGTGCTGGAGGCGTAGGCCCCCTTGTCGAAGGGGGTGAAGTCGGTGTCCGAGGAGTAGGTGACAAAGTCCTCCGGCGGGCAACCCAACACCTCGGCGGCCATCTGCGCCAGAACGGTGTCGGAGCCGGTGCCCAGGTCGGTGGCCCCCACCAGCAGGTTGAAGCTGCCGTCGTCGTTCATCTTGATGCTGGCCGCGCCCATGTCCAGGTTGGGGATGGCCGTGCCCTGCATAACCAGGGCCACGCCCATGCCTTTGAGCAGGGGAGCGGAGGGGCGGAGGAGCGGAAGATCAGCCTGTCTCCCCTGCTCCTCTGCGGTCTTGCTCCTCTGCCATTCATGCCAGCCAATCGCCTCTGCCCCCACCCGCACGCATTCCTCCAGCGCACACGTACGGATGATCTCCCCATGCGCCTCCCGGCCCTCGCTCCACACCTTGCTCATGGGATGCTCGGCACCTGGCCTGATGGCGTTCTGGAGGCGGAATTGCAGCGGGTCGAGCCCCAACTCGTGGGCCATGCGCTCCATGTGTGTCTCCAGAGCGAAGAAGCCTTGCGGCACCCCATAGCCGCGGTAGGCACCCGACGTCGGCAGGTTGGTATACACAATGTCGGCGTGGAAGCGAATGTTGGGCGCATCGTAGAGCGACATGGCCTTGTGCCCCGTATTGCCGGTGACAGTCAAAGCGTGGTTGCCATAGGCACCGGTATCAGAAAGGACCAGCATCTCGTTGGCCACGATGGTGCCATCGGCCATCACGCCCGTGCGCATCCTGAAGTGCATGGGGTGACGTAACGTCGAGGAGACGAACTGCTCCTCGCGTGTGTATTCCATTCGCACCGGGTGGCCCGTGGCGATGGTCAGGTGAGCGCAGATGTCCTCCAGCATCACCTCCTGCTTGTTGCCAAACGCTCCTCCAACGCGGGGCTTGATAACCCGAATGCGCTTGATGGGCAGTCCCAGCACGGGAGCCAACATGCGCCGGATGTGAAAGGGCACCTGCGTGCTGGTGCGGATGACCAGCCGGTCGTCCTCGTCCCAATAGGTGATGCAGACAAAGGGTTCAATGGGGGCCGCGTGCACCCGCTGCACGCTGTACTCCCCCTTGAAGACGTGATCCGCCTCCTGCATGGCCGCGTCCACGTCCCCCAGGTCAATGCGGATAGCTGCCGCCAGGTTGCGGCTGGGATCGCATTCATCAAAGGGGACGTACTCCGGCTCGTCGTGGATGATGGGAAATTGTATCTTTTCGATATCCTGGGGTAGGGGCAGGCCTTGCGTCTGCCCAGAAGGGCGACCGCAAGGGTTCTCAATATCCTGGGGTAGGGGCAGGCCTTGCGCCTGCCCAGAGGGGCTACCCGTATGGCGAGCGAAAGCCGCAGCCACGGGCGAGCGGCGGCCGGGAGGCTGGGCTTCCCGCGGGTCGAGGATAGCAGGCAGCAGTTCGTATTCCACCTCGATCAGCTCCAGCGCTCGCTGGGCGATCTCCTCCGTCTCAGCGGCCACAGCAGCCACACGGTCGCCGACGAATCGCACCTTCTTGTCCAGACTGAAGAAGTCGAGCGGCCCAGGAATAGGATCCGACTGTCCCGCGGTACTGTGCACAACGCGGGGAACATCCTCCCAAGTGAGCACGGCGTGGACGCCGGGCAGCGCTCGCGCTCTAGAGGCATCAATGCGCGTGATGCGCGCATGAGCATAGGGCGAATGCAGGAGCTTGCCCACCAGCAAACCCCGCATCTCCACGTCGGCGGTGAAGGCGGGCTTGCCCAACGCCAGCTTGACGGCATCCACTTTCACTTCCGGCCGGCCCACATACGTCGTCTCGGGGCGGGTCTCCTGGGCGACGCGCACCTCCGACTTCGTCTCGGTGACAGTCAGCGGGTAGGGCTCCGCGGTCGGAGGCGCGGGGGCGGCCGGCTCCGGAGGTGCGAGCGGTGGCCCCACTTCCTCTGGGGGCCTGAAGAGGCCAGGCGGCGCAGCGAGGGGAGCCTTCAGTTCGATGGTCTTTTCGCCCCGCATCTCGGCAGCGGCGTCGAGCACCGCCTGCACAGGCTTGACGTAACCAGTGCAGCGGCAGAGCGTACCGGAGAGAGCGTCCCGCACCTCGGCCTCGCTGGGACTGGGGTTGCCATCCAGAAGCACCTTGGCGGCCAGGATCATGGCCGGCGTGCAGTAGCCGCACTGGATGGCGCCATTGGCGGCGAAGCCTTTCTGCAGCGGATGCAAATCCTGTGTCGGCTTCCAGCCCTTTTCGGGATACTCTCCCAACGCTTCGATGGTGGTGATCTCGTGCCCTTCGGCCTGTGCCGCCAGCATGACGCAGGAGGCCACCGGGCGGCCATCGAGCAGCACGGTGCAGGCACCACATTCCCCCGTCTCGCAGCCATGCTTGACGCCGAAGATGCCGTGCCGCCGCAGCGCGGCGAGCAGCGTCTCATTTGGCGTGACGTCCCAGTTCTGTTCTTCGTCGTTCAGTGAGAAGCGAATCTGCATCTTGGCAACTCCCTCTCTGGACAAGGTGGTCATCGTCTGCCGAAAACGACCACGAAGTAGGCCTGTCCGGCATGAGTCGGGTGTGGCGCTCTGCCCATGCCGAAGTCGCGATAGGCCGCGCCCATGCCTTTGAGCAGGGGAGCGGAGGAGCGGAAGAGCAGCCTGTCTCCCCTGCTCCTCTGCGCCCTTGCTCCTCTGCCATTCATGCCAGCCAAACGCCATCTCCGGGCCACCTGATACCCAGGCAATGATCTCGCCGCGGTATGTCGACTCGTAGCCGGCACGCTCCATCCTCGTGACCACGTCTGACCCATCGGAGCCGGTATGGCTGACAAACCCATGGTCTGCCATGTCTTTGGCATGTATCCCGGCGGCCTGCGCCAGTTCCGGTGACCAGATCAGTTCGGTCAGCGCTGCTTCGATTCGGGCCCGGTTGATAAGGTTGGCCAATTCTGCCAGAGCCGGGCCTGCCGGGCCTCGTTGCGCAGCGATGCGGGACGTGGC
>DFBV01000227.1:9438-9996 GCA_002366755.1 Anaerolineales bacterium UBA3071 | reverse complement strand
AGGTGCGGCTTCGTGCGCTCAAACTTCTGCTTGGGCATTTCCTTCCTCCTTCTTCCTTCACTAGCCTCTTCAAGGCAAAAACCGAGGAACTCGGAGACGCTCGCTAGCACAGCCCACCCAGCGCCCCGCGTTCCTCTTGGCCAAATCAGTCATGGATACCCTTGTCCAAGGGTTGTTATGAGCCAAGATCTCTCTGACACACGAACAAACATTATACGCGCAATCTGCTATTTGGCAAATCCAAGACCTCGCTTCATTCAGTCAGAAGCCCAGAATCCTCTCCATCACCTCTGGAGGCACGGTATCATAACACGCGAACTCCATGGTAAAAGTGCCTCGTCCTTGGGTTGCCGAGCGCAGGCTGGTTGCATAGCCGAACATCTCTGCCAGAGGCACCATAGCCCCCACGACCTGCACTCCCGGCGAATGGTGGTCCAGGCCATCGATCTGCCCCCGTCGCGCACTCAGATCGCTGATCACCTCGCCTGTGAACGTCTCCGGCATGACCACCTCCACTCGCATCATCGGCTCTAGCAACACCGGCCCCGCATCCTGGAC
>DFBV01000227.1:0-9305 GCA_002366755.1 Anaerolineales bacterium UBA3071 | reverse complement strand
AAGACAAACCCCTGCCCCTTCTGCAAAGGCTCGATCTCCAGCCACACATGGCCGTATTGTCCCTTCCCCGCTGTCTGGCGGATGAAGCTCCCCTCAGCTCGCACAGGACGGGAGATCGTCTCTTTGTATGTCACCTGCGGGCGGCCGACGTTGCCCTTCACCCTGAACTCCCTTAACATGCGCTCAACCAGAACCTCAAGGTGCAGTTCGCCCATGCCAGAGATGATGGTCTGGCCAGTCTGGTCATCCACCTTCACCTCGAACGTCGGGTCCTCCTCGGCCAGATGCTGCAAGGCGTCACTCATGCGGTCCTGGTCGGCCTGCGTTCGGGGCTCGATAGCCACCGAGATCACAGGCTCCGGGAAGGTGATGGATTCCAGGACAATGGGCGCCTTGCGATCGCACAAGGTCTCGCCGGTGTAGGTGTGCTTCAAGCCCAAGACAGCAACGATGTCTCCGGCTTCGACCTCCTTGACATCCTCACGACGGTTCGCCCTCATGCGCAACACCCGACCGATTCGTTCCTTGCGGTTCTTGTTGATATTGCCAACCACCGCGCCTGCGCGCAAGGTTCCCGAATAAACACGCAAATAGGCCAGCCGTCCCACGTAGGGGTCTGACACAATCTTGAAAACCAATGCAGCCAACGGCCCTTCGGGATCGGGCGGCCGAGTTTCTTCCTTGCCCGTGTAGGGATTAACGCCCACGATAGGCGGGATGTCCAACGGCGAAGGCAGATAGTCCACCACAGCGTCGAGCAGCGGCTGCACCCCCTTGTTACGCAAGGCAGAGCCACAGAGCACAGGCACCAAGCTTCCAGCGATCGTCGCCCGACGCAAGGCTGCCCGCAGATGATCCCCAGTGCACGGCTCCTCCTCGAGATAGCGGCAGAGAATCTCCTCATCAACCTCTGCTATCTGCTCCACTAGCCGCTCCCGCCGCCGCCGAACCTCTTCCGTCATTGATGAAGGTATCGGCACTTCCTCCTGCCGTGCGCCCAACTCCTCCGGAGGAAACACCCAGGCCCTCTCCTCCAACAGGTCAACAACCCCCTCGAAATCAGCCTCACTGCCCAAGGGAAGCTGGATCACAGCGGGTTCGGCGCTCAAGCGCTGGCTGATCATGTCCACAGTGCGGTCGAAGTTCGCCCCCACGCGATCCATCTTATTCACGAGGCAGACGCGAGGAACACCAAAACGATCAGCCTGCCGCCACACTGTCTCTGATTGCGGCTCCACACCCGCCACAGCATCGAAGATCACCACGCCGCCGTCCAGCACGCGCAAGCTGCGTTGGACTTCGGCCGTGAAATCAATATGGCCTGGCGTATCCACGATGTTGATCTGGCACTCCCTCCAGGCACAGGTGACGGCCGCTGCAGTGATGGTGATCCCTCGTTCCCGCTCCTGGTCCATCCAATCCGTAACCGTCGTGCCCTCGTCTACGTTGCCCAGGCGGTGCGTCTTGCCCGAGTAATAGAGGATACGCTCAGTCGTCGTGGTCTTGCCCGCATCAATGTGAGCAATTATCCCTATGTTTCGCGTGCGTTGCAGAGGATAATCTCGAGCCATTGCCGTCCACAATACCTGATACTGCGAGCATCAACCATGACCCGTACGCGGTCAGAACAGAGTAAATCAGAGAAGAACCGCGAAGCCGACCCAAAAGGACAGAACCAAAGTGGTGGGAAACAGAACTTGCGTTACCACCGATAATGGGCGAAGGCACGGTTGGCCTCGGCCATCCTGTGCGTGTCTTCCTTCTTCTTGATCGTCGCTCCCACACCCTTAGCTGCGTCCATCAGCTCCGCCGCCAGCTTCTCGGCCATGGATCTGCCAGACCGGGAGCGCGCATGCTGAATGATCCAGCGCACGGCCAGGCTTGTGCGACGATCTGGAGAGACTTCTATCGGAACCTGATAGGTTGCGCCACCCACGCGCCGCGATTTGACCTCCAAGGCCGGGGCAGCGTTCGAAATCGCCTCCTCGAATACACCCAGGGGGGGTCTTTCCATTCGTCTCTCAATGATGTCGAACGTATCGTACATGATGCGCTCCGCCACGCTCTTCTTGCCACGGAGCATCAGCTTATTGACAAAGCGGGAAACCATCTCACTTTGGTACTTCGAATCGGGGACAACAACACGCTTCGGCGGACGATACCGTCGCGGCATACTAGCCTCCTATCTGATATGTTGGCACACTGGTGAACCGACAAGCCGATAGCAGGTGAGCGAGCAAGTCGTTCCCAGGCTACCTGTCCACCAAACTGCCATCTACTGCATCTTCTTGGGTCGCTTGGATCCGTACTTGGAACGGCTGCGCTTGCGGTCTTCCACCCCGGTGCTATCCAACGCGCCGCGAACCACGTGGTAGCGAACGCCCGGCAAGTCCTTGACGCGGCCACCGCGCACCAGCACCACCGAGTGTTCCTGCAAAGTATGGCCTTCCCCCGGGATGTAGGCCGTCACCTCGATGCCGTTGGTCAGGCGCACGCGAGCAACCTTGCGCAATGCCGAGTTGGGCTTCTTGGGGGTCATGGTACGCACCTGGACACACACCCCTCGTTTGAACGGGTTCCCCTTGCGCGTGGCCTTCGCTCTGCCCTCAAGGGCGTTGTACGAGTAGCGCAATGCCGGCGCTTTTCGTTTCTTCCGGACGGGCTTACGCGCCCCACGCACTAGTTGATTGATGGTTGGCAACTCTCTCCCCCCTGAGATGTACAATATGTCAGCTTGGTCACGGGGACCAAACCGCAAAACCAAATTCTAGCACACCAATCCATAACGGTCAAATCTGCGACCGCTCTTGGCAGAAGCGGTATTCAGGCCCCTATCTCCTCTGGTTCACCCGCTCCGGCCTTCTCGGCAGGAGAATCACCATCGCCGGCATCTGTCACTATCCCGAAGCTGGCCTTGGCCATCTCCCTCTTCTTTCTCTCTACCTTCACCAGCGCCTCAGCAAGCGGGGCAATCAACCCCTCGCCCGTCGTCTCAGCTATCCCCGTCTCCCCAGCCGCGGCAGCAGCCTCGGCCTGCGCCGCCTCTGCCGCCTCTGCCGCCTCTCGCTCCTGCCGCACCCGGAAGCCACTGCCCACAGGAACCAGCTTGCCGATGATCACGTTTTCTTTCAGGCCGCGCAGGTTGTCGCGAGCTCCGCGCACCGCCGCAGCGGTCAGCACACGGGTCGTCTCCTGGAAGGACGCCGCAGCCAGGAAGCTGCTCGTGTTCAAGGCCGCCTTTGTGAGGCCCAGGAGTTCTGCTTGACCTTCTGCGGGCTGGCCGTTCTCCCGAAGTACTTGCTCATTGGCCTCCAGGTAGCGGAAGCGATCAACGATTTCGCCAGGCAGGAATCCGGTGTCACCACCCGACTGGATGCGCACCCATCGCAACATCTGCCTGATGATGATCTCGATGTGTTTGTCGTGAATCGTGACCCCCTGCGAGCGATAGACGTTCTGAACTTCCTCCAAGAAGTAGCGCTGGCAAGCCTCCACACCCTGGATGCGCAGCACCTCCCTCGGATTCTTTGGGCCTTCAGTCAACTGATCTCCGGCCCGCACCTTGTCCCCCCGCTCCACCCGGGGGCGGGCCGAAGCTGGGATCTCGTACTCCTTCTCATCCCGTTCCTCGCGGCGGACGAAGGCCACGGTCCGCTCGCTTTCCTCCTCGAAGTAGACATGGCCATCGGTCTGAGCAACAACCGTTTTCCCCTCAGGCCCCTCAGCGATCACCGTCCCTTCCTGTACCCGATCCTTGTCCTCCATCACCCGAGTGAATCCCTCTGGAATCGGATACTGCTGGCTCACCACCCGGCTGGCAGAGACCTTGATGCATCGTTGATCTCCCTCCCAGTAGACGTCCACCGTTCCATCAATGTCAGAGATCACCGCCTCGCCCTTGGGACTGCGAGCTTCAAAGAGCTCTACCACTCGGGGTAGCCCCTGAGTGATGTCCTCGGTACCAACGACGCCACCGGTATGAAAGGTGCGTAGGGTAAGCTGTGTGCCTGGCTCACCTATGGACTGAGCGGCAATGATACCCACCGCCCCGCCTACACTGACCAAGCCCCCACGCGCCAAGTCCTGTCCGTAGCAGCAAGCGCACACGCCAAAGGATGTTTCGCAGACCAGGGGAGACCGCATGTAGGCCCGAGTGACGCCAGCCTGATCTATCTGCACGCTGGTCACCTCGTCAATCATATCCCCTTTCTCCACCAGGACCTCCCCTGTATCCGGATGAGCAATGGGAGACGCTGCCACACGCCCCATGATGCGCTCGGCAAAAGATTCCCCGATGTCCACCGATCGTTCGATCCAGATGCCCGAAGAGGTACCGCAGTCCTGCATCGTCACGATCACATCTTGGGCCACGTCCACCAAACGGCGGGTCAGGTAGCCTGCATCAGCCGTGCGCAGGGCCGTGTCGGCCAGGCCTTTGCGGGCGCCGTGGGTGCTGAGGAAGTACTCCATCGTCGTCAGCCCCTCACGGAAGTTGGAACGGATAGGCAGAGCGATAATCCGCCCTGTGGCATCGGCCATGAGGCCGCGCATGCCCGCAAGCTGCCGAATAGGCTGGATGCCGCCCTTCGTCGCTCCTGAGGCAACCATAACACCCAGACCCCGAGTCGGGTCCAGAAGCTTCCTCACCTCTTGAGTGATGTCATCACCAGCTCGTGTCCACAGCTCAATGACCCTATTGTACTGCTCCTCCTCGGTGATCAGACCCCGGCGAAACTGCCGCTCCGCCTGCTCTACCTGTTCCTCGGTTAGGGCTAGGATGTCCCGCTTCGCCCCAGGCACGCGAATATCACTGATGGCGATGCTCAAACCGCTCCTGGTAGCATATTCGAAGCCAACCCGTTTGATCTCATCCACCACCACCACCGTCCGCCCTTCGCCCACCCGCCGGTAGCATTCGGCTACGATATCGTTGACGCCCTTCTTGTCCATCGGCTCGTTGACGAAGTGCAATTCCGGCGGCAAGATCTCGTTGAAGATGATACGCCCGGCACTGGTCTCCAGCAGCCGCTCGCGTGGCCAGTGGCTGGAAGGGAGGTTGCGACTTGCCAGCAGCGCTTGCAGCTCTTTCAGTGCAGCGGGTCCAAAGCCAGAGACCTCCAACAGACTCTCCGGCCCGGCGGCCAAACGGTCCAACACCTGTCCCAAGGCCGTAATACCCGCGTTCTGCAACGCCTTGAGAACCCGGCCGCTCAGCTCCAACTCCCTCAAGGGCTCCTCATCAAAGATGCTCTCGAACCGCACCTTGATGAGGGCACGCAGATCGATCGCACCCACGTCGCAGGCCAGCCGAACTTCATCGAAGTCGCTGAGAATCTTCCCCTCGCCTTTGGCTCCCGGCATCACAGTGGTCATGTAGTAGCAGCCCAACACCATGTCCTTGGAGGGACCGACGATAGGCTCGCCACTGGCTGGCTTCAGGATGTTATGCGAAGACAGCATCAACTCACGAGCCTCCTTCACTGCCTGCTCCGATAGCGGCACATGCACGGCCATCTGGTCTCCATCGAAGTCGGCGTTGAAGGCGGCACAGACCAGAGGATGGAGGCGAATGGCATGGCCATCCGTCAACACTACCTCGAAGGCCTGGAAACCCAGACGGTGCAAGGTGGGAGCTCGGTTCAACAACACCGGGCGTTCCTTGACGACCTCCTCCAGCACTTCCCACACCTCAGGTCGGACACGATCGACCGCCCGTTTGGCGCTCTTGATGTTCTGGGCATAGTTGCGCACCACGAGGCCACGCATCACGAAAGGCTTGAACAGCTCCAAAGCCATCGTCCTGGGCAGTCCGCACTGATGCAAGTGCAGATCTGGCCCGACGACGATCACCGAGCGGCCAGAGTAGTCCACCCTCTTGCCCAGGAGGTTGCGGCGGAAGCGTCCCTGCTTACCTTTCAATAGATCAGATAGGGACTTCAGCTTCCGCTTGCCCGAACGGGAAACGGCGCGGCCACGCCTGCTGTTGTCAATCAGCGAGTCTACTGCCTCCTGCAGCATACGCTTCTCATTCCGTATGATCACGTCAGGAGCGCCCAACTCGATCAACCTCCGCAGCCGGTTGTTGCGATTGATGACCCGCCGATAGAGATCGTTTAGATCGGAGGTAGCGAAGCGTCCGCCGTCCAGTTGCACCATGGGCCGCAGGTCCGGTGGGATGACAGGCAAGACCGAAAGGATCATCCACTCGGGGCGGTTGCCGCTCTTGCGCAGCGCCTCCACAACTTGCCATCGCTTGATGGCCTTCTTCCGCCGCTGTTTGGAACCGGTGGTCGCTATCTCCTGCTGCAACTCCTGGGCCATCTTGTCCAGATTCAGGCGGCTCAGAATCTCCTGAATGGCCTCGGCTCCCATGCCCGCATGAAAGACGCTCCCCCACCGCTCCCGAAGTTGGCGATAACGAGCCTCGGTGAGCAGTTGCAGGGGCTCTATTCCCTTTAGTTCAGCGATAGCCTCGTCCGAGGTCTGACGCAGGGCCTCCTTCTGCTCCTCGGTTTGCTCCTGCAGTGTCTCGATCTCCTCCTCCGCTTGGCGGCGGCGAAGGTCCCGCCGATCAGCGTATTGCTGTCGCACCTCCTCCTGCTGGCGGCGGATGGGAGCTTCGATCTCGCTCAGGCGAGCCTCCACTGCCTCCGTCAGACGGTTGAGATGCTCACTGCCAATGGTATCGCCTGGCTTAGCCAGAGGTTCCTCTTGCCAGGGCACGGTGATGGCCTTGCGGATTTTCTTCCCCTGCCGCTCCTCCATCCGAGACTGCCGTTGGCGAGCCACAGACATGACCTCACCCGTCTCCAAGGCCAATTGCTCCTCCACTTCGTTGAGACCCGCAGTCTCCTCCTCATCCAGTTGCAGCCGATCCTCGTCGCGCTCGCTCTCGATGCTGCCGATCTTGGACATCAACTCCCCTTCCAGACGAGCGAGACGCAGAGTCAACTCTCGCTCCAAACGGTGAAGGGTACGGCTGCGCGCGTCCTCATCGACGCGAGTGACAATGTACTGAGCGAAGTATAGCACCCGTTCCAACAGGCGCGGGGAGATGTTGAGCAGAAGGCCCACGCGGCTGGGCACCCCTTTCACATACCAGATGTGACTGACGGGAGATGCCAGCTCAATGCGCCCCATGCGCTCGCGGCGTACACGGGACGGTGCAACCTCCACGCCGCATTTCTCGCAGGTCACTCCTTTGAATCGCACGCGCTTGTACTTACCGCAGTAGCACTCCCAGTCCTTCGTGGGTCCGAAAATGCGCTCGCAGAACAGACCATCACGCTCTGGGCGCAGGGTGCGGTAGTTAATGGTCTCCGGTTTCAGCACCTCACCATGGGACCAGGAGCGAATCTGCTCCGGTGAGGCTATCGAAATGCGGATAGTATCGAAATCACTGACTCGCACAGTCCACCCCTCTTCTCTACTAGCTGATGCCTCAATTGAACTTTGCCTATCCGATCAGAAACAGTGGCTGCAGGAAACTAGGATTCACCCCCAGCCCCCTGCCCCAGACGGTCCATATAGTAGTCCTTGCTCATCGCGCCGGGAACACTGAGGCTGAAGCCTAGCGAAGGCACCTTCTCTTCCTCATCTGCCCGCCCAAAGCGGACGACCTCGCCTTCCACATCAATCACCTCGACCAAGAGGCCAAGGGATTGCAGTTCCTTGACCAGCACGCGGAACCCCTCCGGCACGCCAGGAGCTACGATGGGGTCCCCTTTGACGATAGCCTCGTAGGCTTTGACACGTCCCGTGACGTCGTCAGACTTGATCGTCAGCATCTCCTGCAAAGCGTGAGCTGCTCCGTAGGCTTCCAGTGCCCAGACCTCCATCTCACCGAAGCGCTGGCCGCCGAACTGAGCCTTGCCTCCCAGGGGCTGCTGGGTCACCAGCGAATAGGGCCCTGTGGCACGAGCATGTACCTTGTCTTCGACCAAGTGATGGAGCTTCATCATGTTGATCATGCCCACCGTCACCGGGTGATCATAGCGCCTGCCAGTCTTGCCGTCGTAGACGAAGGTTTTGCCCCAAGTCGGCAAGGGGAAGGCTTCCTCCTGCGCTGCCCGCAGGGCCTCCTCCATCATCTCCTCGTCGGAGAGCGCCGAGATGCGATCCATTTCCGCCGCGAGGGCCGCTCGCTGAGCTTCGTCCCCCGGCACTTCGGACAGAACCTCTGTCGGGCCATTCTCCGACTCCACCTCTTGCAGTTCGTACTGGGCTTCACGCATCCTCTCGCGGACGATCTGCTTCAGCCATTCCCGCAGACAGACCTTGCGCACCTTCTCGTCAGCGCGATGCCGATCTTCGAGTGAACGGACATCATCCTCGAAGACCAGCAGAGCATCCGGATCGTAGCCTTGAGGCCACTCCCTGAGCCACTCGCGCAGCATCGCCCGCCGGGCATACGTGCGATCCTCCTTGACGCGATCGCTATCGTACCCCCGCTCTCCCAGCCACTCGCCCAGATACAGCAGGCAAAGGTGCTCGTCGTCCCTCAACAGCTCCTCAGGGATACCCCGCTCCTTCGCCCAATTCCAGGACCTTCCACAGGCCTTCTCCCACGCCCTGTCAATCAGCCAGGATCGGGCCAACTCGGCCGCTATCTCATCCTCCGTCGCTCCATCGAATACGGGGGATTCAGCGCAGAAACCGAGGCGATCAGCCGCCAAGCCCAGGTGGGTCTCCAGAATCTGGCCGATATTCATGCGGCCCGGCACGCCAAGGGGGTTCAGGATGATGTCTATCGGAGTGCCGTCCGACAGGAAGGGCATGTCTACCACCGGCACCACGCTGGAGATGACTCCCTTATTGCCATGCCGACCGGCCATCTTGTCCCCTTCCTTGACCTTGCGCTTCTGGGCCACCATCGCCCTGGCCATCTTCTCCACGCCAGCGGACAGGTCGCGATGTTCGTCACGGCTGAAAACCTTGACATCGATAACCTTGCCCTTCTCGCCGTGCGGCAAACGCAAGGATGAGTCCTTTACCTCCCGCGCCTTTTCGCCGAAGATCGCTCGAAGCAGTCTCTCCTCCGGGCTCAGCTCCGTTTCGCCCTTCGGGGTGATCTTGCCCACCAGGATATCGCCAGGCCCCACGCGAGCACCTATGCGAATGATCCCTTCCTGATCCAGATTCCGAAGGGCTTCCTCACCCACGTTGGGGATGTCACGCGTGATCTCCTCAACGCCAAGCTTCGTGTCGCGAGCCTCTGTCTCGTGCTTCTCAATGTGAATGGATGTGAACTTGTCCTCCTGCACTAGCCGCTCGCTGATAACGATGGCATCCTCGTAGTTGCCACC
>DFBV01000197.1:2662-3362 GCA_002366755.1 Anaerolineales bacterium UBA3071 | reverse complement strand
CCCGCCGATGAGCACCGGCTTGCCCGCCAGATCGGGGTTCTCCAGCACCTCGACGGCGGCGAAGAAGGCGTCCAGATCCAGGTGGACGATGGCGCGTGGCCGGTCAGACATGCACAGCCTTGCGGTCAGGGACCACTTGGCCGAAGCTCTCGACGTATTCCAGCGACTGGTGTCGGAAATAGGTGTTGTACAGCTCGGCATAGTGACCGCCTCGCGTCAACAGCTCGTCGTGTGTGCCCTCTTCGATGATCTCCCCGTGATCCATGACGATGATGCGGTCGGCGTTCTTGACGGTGGACAGCCGGTGGGCAATGACGATGGCGGTCCGGTCGCGCATGATGGTTTCCAGTCCTTCCTGGATTTGGGCTTCGGTGAAGGGGTCTACACTGGCAGTCGCTTCGTCCAGGATGAAGATGGCGGGGTCTTTGAGCAGCACCCGCGCCAGAGCAACTAGCTGCCGCTGGCCCATGGAAAGGCTGGCCCCCCGCTCTCCCACGTCGGTGTCCAGCCCGTGGGGCAGGTCGCCCAACCAGTCTCCGTGGCTGATGTGCATGGCCGCATCCAGCACCTGCTCATCGGTGGCATCGGGCCGGGCGTAGCGGATGTTGTCCCGTGCAGTGCCAGAGAAGAGAAACGGCTGCTGCGGTACCAGGCCGATGTGCTGGCGATACCGGCCCAAGTCCAGGCGGCGAATGTCCCG
>DFBV01000197.1:1129-2527 GCA_002366755.1 Anaerolineales bacterium UBA3071 | reverse complement strand
GTCTGCACTACCTTGGGCTCAGCGTCAATCAGCGCGAACACCCGCTCCGCGGCAGAGAGCCCGTCTTGGAACTGGCTCCAGAAAGAGGCGATGTTCATCAGCGGCGACCAGTAGAACCCCGCGGCCTGCATGAACAGGTACCAATCGCCAGGGCTCACCGCCCCGCCGCGGGTTGCCAAGCCGCCAGTGTAGACCAGCACCGCCACGCCCAGACCGGAGGCGAGGCCCATGACTGGAAAGATCGTGTTGAGCGTCAGGCCGCGCCGCACTCCAACTTGATAGGCCTGCCTGTTGTTGATATCGAAGGAGTCGTAGATAGCCTGTTCCTGCCGGAAGCTCTTGGCCACCATGATGCCGCTGATAGACTCTTGAATCTGAGCGTTGATCTTGGCCGTCACCCGGCGGGCTTGCTGCGTGACTCTGCGCGCCACTCTCCGGAAGCTGAGTGCGATGGCGACCGCGAAGGGCGTCATGCCCAGCAACAGCAAGGTCAGCGTGACGTTGATGGTGAAGAGCCATGCGGAGAGGATGATGACCAGCAGCACCTGGCTGAGCAGATCCATGACCAGGGTGACGACGGTGGCGAAGTCCTGTGTGTCGGAAGTGATCCGGCTGACGATTCTGCCCGAGGGATGCTCGTCGTAGAACGACAGATCGTGGTGGATGGTGGCGTTGAAGACATCCTCTCGCAGCTTGAGCACCACATTGCCTACGACTTGGGCGGAGGACATGCGTCGGATGTAGTTGAAGACCCAGCCGGCAACGCCCAGCAGCAACACCCCCGCGGTCACGATCAGCATGGCCTCGGCCGACGGGTTGACCGCCAACATGTCAATGCCTCTAGAGATGAGGATTGGCCCGCCGGTGCCGGCCGCTGAGTTCAGCAGGATCATGGCAGCCACCAAGATCATGTGTCGGGCGTGTGGCCGAAAATAGCTGATGATCCGGCGCAGCAATTCCCTATCGCTGTAACTGCGGTCGTATGCCTCGGTGTCGAGGCCGTCAAGGATAAAACCCATAACTCAGTTCCCAAGAGCTTGCCGTTTGATCAAGACCGAGGACGAAAGACGAAGGACGGAAGACGGTGGGCCACCTGGTTCGTCCTTCGTCGTTGGTCCTTCGTCGTTAGTCGTACCGCGAGAAGATTCTCTTGTAGTCAGCACTCCGCTCCATCAACTCCTCGTGCGCCCCCTGATCCACCAACTTGCCCCGGCGCAGAACCAGAATGCGGTCAGCCCAGCGGATCTGGCTGAGCCGGTGGGTGATGATGAAGGTGGTGCGCTCGCTGCTGATGCGCCGCATGGCCTGTTGGATTTGGTCTTCGGTGGCGCTGTCAATGGCGCTGGTGCTGTCGTCCAGGATCAGAATGCGAGGATTGGTGAGGAAAGCGCGAGCGAT
>DFBV01000197.1:714-1062 GCA_002366755.1 Anaerolineales bacterium UBA3071 | reverse complement strand
AGCCGCCTGCTCGATGGCTTCTTGGCTAGGGTCGCCGCGGCCAAAGGCGATGTTTTCGGCCAGGGTGCCGGAGAAGAGAAACACATCCTGCTCGATGGTGGAGATCTGCGAGCGAAGCGATTCGAGGTTCCAGTCGCGCACATCCACGCCGTCTACTAGCACCCGGCCGAAATCGACGGCGAAGATGCGGTTGATGAGCTGGGTGAGTGTCGTCTTGCCAGAGCCTGTCTGGCCCACGATAGCGATGGTCTCTCCCGGCTGGGCGGCGAAGCTGACGTTGTCCAGCATCGGGTTGCCATTGTAGCTGAAGCTGACGTTCTCGAAAACCACTTCCCCTTGGATCGGCCG
>DFBV01000197.1:0-563 GCA_002366755.1 Anaerolineales bacterium UBA3071 | reverse complement strand
GGCAGGTAGCGGGCCTGGATTTCCCCCTGTTGCACGAAGTAGTCGCGGAACTGGCGGGCGTTGCGGGCGAATCTCGCCCATTCGTGCTCCTCCTGGGCGTTGGCCTTGACGACCTCGATGCCAGCGATGGCCTCTGCCAGCCCGGCGTTCATCGTCCCGAACTGCTCCCGTTGGGCTATGCTGACTGGTTTGAGCCGTCGGTTGTAATCGGCTACGGTGAGGGCGAGCAGGGCGACGAAGATGGACGGGACAAGCAGCAGCCTGAACTCGAGGCGGCCGATCAGGACGATGGGGACGACGATTGCCATCAGCGAATCGGTGATCAGCATCAGGCCAGGGCTGAACATCAGGTTGAGTGCGCGCACGTCATTGGTGGCGCGGGCCATGATATCGCCGATCCGCTGCCGTCCGTGAAAGGTCTGGCTCTTGCCCAGCAGGCTGACGTAGAGCTCATCGCGCGCGTCCCGTTCGATCCGCTGGGCCAGGAACTCGACAGAGTAGTTGCGGATCATCCCAGTCAAACCCTGCAGGGCTGCCGCTCCCAGCACGCCCAGTGCAAGCAT
>DFBV01000246.1:12077-12807 GCA_002366755.1 Anaerolineales bacterium UBA3071 | reverse complement strand
CCCTCATACATCGGCCGGAGGCCCAAAATGAAGTGGGTGGCCGCCTGGTAGGCCCAGGAGGCGGTGCCGGTGAGCCAACTGTTGCGGGCCAACCCGAACTGAGGATGCTCGTCGCCCAGGATGTTCTGGGGGAAAACGTAGGGCTCGCACTCGTACTCGTCAATGCGGTCGTTCTTGGCCACCGGATTGATCTGGCGGTAGTACTCGTAGGCCCGGTCGCCGTTCCCCAGCATCGTCTCGGCGATGATGACCCAGGGGTTAGCGTGCAGGAAGATGCCACCGTTCTCCTTGGCCCCCGGCGGGTAGGTAGTGATCCCTCCTTTGATTGGGTCGAAGCCGTCGTACCCTGGTGTGCTGAGCTTGATGCCGTTGCACGTGTTGAGCCGCTGGCGCACAGCCTCCAAGGCTGCCGTGGCCCTTTCCGGCTGGGCAAAGCCCGAGATCACCGGCCACGATTGGCCGTTGGCGTAGATCTGTCCGTGGGTGTTCGCGCTGGATCCCAGTGGCGTGCCGTCGGCATCGAAGTACCGCACGTACCACTCGCTGTCCCAACCATGCTCGTTCCCCCGCTGCTTCATCGTTTCGTAGTACTCGGTGTAGCGGGCAAGGGACTCCTCATCGCCCAGGTGCTGGGTCAGTTCGATCATCTCCAGCAGGGCCTTGCCGAAGAGGTTGGCCGTGAACAGCGATTCCGCCCCCGCCCCCAAGTTGACCGTGTCGTTCCAGTCGG
>DFBV01000246.1:0-12030 GCA_002366755.1 Anaerolineales bacterium UBA3071 | reverse complement strand
AGGGATCGCCTCGTCCAGGAAGACGAGGTCTCCTGTCTCCTTCAAGTATGCGGTGACGGCAAGCGCTATCCACAGATGGTCGTCGCTGTAGTATTTCGGAGCCCCCTCGACCTCACTGGAGTCGCCCTCATTGGCCTCCATGGTCAGTGGGTTGAACTGGTGCATGGCGCAACCGTTCCGCTTGTGTACCTGGAGCAGCTTGCGAAGCAGTGTCATGGCCTCCTGAGGAGCCCCGGCCAGCGCCCCCATCACATCCTGAGAGCTGTCGCGGAAGCCGATCCCCCGCGCCCCGTAGCCGAGCTGGTACAGCGAGAGATAGCGCGACCAGTTGGGAGTGATGTAGCACTGACGCGGGTTGTGCACGTTGACTAGGCTGTTCATGGCCGCATCGGGCGTCTCCACCTGCAGGACGGAGAGGTACCGGTCCCAGAAGGCGGGCAACTCCTCCAGGGCCCGGCCCACTTCGGCCGGGTCCCGGTAGCCTTGGATCGAAGGCATGGCCTGCGCTACGCTTTCGGCTTGGCCCAGTTGGGTGATCAGCCGCACGGTCTCGCCGGGGCGGATGACCCCCACGCGGTGAAGCAGGGCGCCGATGTTGTCCCCGCGCAGCGCCTGGTAGTTGCTCAGCTCGTCCCGCTCCAGGCTGAGCGGATGGGCCCAGGTGCCGTATTCGTTGTCCCCCAGGAACTGCCTGCGGTCCGACTCGAACGAGGAGACCGGCTGGTTCGAGGTGAAGTAGTTGACTTGGGTGTCCTTGTTCATGAAGGCGTATTGCGTCAGGATAGCCAAGCCATCTTGATCGCGGTATACTTTGCCTTGCATGGTCTGAGGCACCCAGTCGGCGTTGGTGAGCTGCTTGAGGGCGTCTGGATGGGTGTACTCCACCAGCGGGATGGCGTCAATCTCCAGGGAGCGGTCGGAGACGTTAGTGATGCGGATGTCCCGTATCTCCTGGCTACCTCCCAAGGGAACAAAGATCGTCACCTCCGTCCTGATGCCGCAGAACTGGGAGACGATGCGGGTGTAGCCCAAGCCGACGTGGCACTCGTAGAGGTNNGGGGGATGTACTTGGTGATGCGGTTGAGGGCGGGGTCCCCCCTGCAAATCAGCGCCCCGCCGGTGTGATCTACAATGCCTCCAAAGGCCAGTGTCCCCGCGTAGTTGATCCACTTGACCGGCGTCTTGGGGTTGGTGATGACGTATTCCCTGTTCTTATCATCAAAGTATCCGTACTTCATGGGGCATGTCCTTTTGACCTACGAAGTTACACCCCCACTCCAACCCTCCCCCGGCGAGGCGGAGGGGGTCAACAGTTACACTCCGGCCTCAGCTCGTCCGGCAGGCTTGCCCGCACGCTGGCGTAGATAGCCTCGTTGACCTCCACCCCCAGACTCTCCAAGGCCAGAAAAACCGCCCCCACCACCGGCTCAAACTCCGGGAGCACGATGGTGGCCTGGGGAGCTACCCTGTGCACCACCTGGGTCACCGTGTCCACCAGCAGCGGGCCCTTGCCCTTGAATACGCTGCCCCCCAGCACCACCTCCACGTCGGTGGTTTCCAACCTCAGTCGCTTGATGATGGCGTTGGCCGTGGTTCCCACCTCGGCCCCTACCCGCACCAGGAGATCCTGGGCCGCCTGGTCCCCTCCATAGGCTGCCTCGAAGACGAGGGGGACCAGGGCGAGGAGTCGGCGCTGGTCAAACTGGCCGGGATAGTAGTCGAACTGGCTCTGGTAGAGCTGGGAGATCACCTCTTCCACCGAAGGGAGCCCCAGGGCAGTGAGAACCATCTCCGTCAGCACGGTGGGCTGGCCCCTCCCGTCCCAGGCACGGCAGATGAGGCGGATCACTTCCTGGGCGATGTCGCCGCCCCCGCCCCAATCGCCCGACAGCGCCCCCAGGCCCGGCAGTTGGACTTCCTGTCCGGCGGCCCCGATGCCGCCCGCATTGAAGCCGGTGCCGCAGATGACGGCCACTCCCCAACTGCGCTTGAGGCCGGCTCGCAGGGCGACCAGGGTATCGTTCTTGATGCGTACTTGCTGGGCGAGGCCCATTTCCTCGACGGCCGGGGTGAGGAGGGCAAAATCCACGGGCAGGTCGGCCCCGGCCAGGCCGAAGAAGCCGAAGTCCACAGGAGGAGACACGCCAGCCTGAACCAGAGCTTCCTTGCAGGATCCTCTGATCTCCGCCAGGGCCGGCTCCAGCCCGACCGCCTGATGGTTGCCCGGCCCACCCTGGCCAAACCCCAGGATATGGCCGCCTTCGTCGGCGACCAGAGCGAAGGTCTTGGTTGCGCCAGCATCTACACCTAGAACGAGGCTCATGTTCTCCCCTCGAATTGCGGCAGGTAAGTCCGGTTGGCCTCCTTAATGGCCGCCCAGAGCCCTTGGGCCACGGCAAAGGAAGACACCAAGGGATGGGCCAGAAGAGCTTGCAAGGCCGCCTGCTCATCCCCCTCCACTGCGGCCAGGACCGTCAGTTCCTCATAGGCTTTGACGGCCTGGGCCAGCCCCCGTATCACGGGTGGCATGGGGGGCACAGGTATCGCCTGGGCGCCCCTCCCATTGATCACTGAGGGCAGCTCCACCACACAGTGCGGAGGGAGATCGGGCAGGGCACCATCATTGCGCGTGTTGACGATGTGTACCTCGCCCTTGTCGTGATGGATGGCGCTGATAACGGCCACGGCCACGGTGGAATAATGGGCGCCACCCCGCTTCTCCAGCAGCTTGGGTTTATGCCTGAGCTTGGGGTCGGCGTAGAGTTCCAGCAGGCTGGCTTCGATCTCCCGGACTACTTCTCCCCGAGTTCTCTCCGCCCGGCGCTGCTCGGCCACCACCTGATCGTGGTTGTAGTAATAGTTCAGATAGTAACTGGGGAGCATGCCCAGCGTATCCAGGAGCTGGGGGGAAAAGGGGGATTCGCCCGCCCTAGCCCTGGCTATGGCGCCCTCCAGCACCTGGTCGAAGACGTCCTCGCCGTCCAACCTCACGCCGCGAATCCAGCTCAGATGGTTCAGCCCAATGTAGTCCAACTGGATGCGTTCAGGAGCCACGCCCAACTGCTGGGCGATGCTCTGCTGGAATCCAATGGGCGAGTTGCACAGGCCAACGGTGGGGATGTCGGTGTAGTTGAGCAGGGCCTCGGTGATGATGCCCGAAGGGTTGGTGAAATTGATGAGATGGGCTCCTGGCGCCACCTCGGCCATGTCGTGGGCAATGTCCAGGAGCACGGGGATGGTGCGCAGGGCCTTGGCAAAGCCACCTGGGCCGGTGGTTTCCTGGCCCACCACCCCAAATCGAAGGGGGATCTTCTCATCTTGAATCCGGCAGGCCAGTCCCCCCACTCGAATCTGGGTAATGACGTAGTCGGCCCCTTCGAGCGCTTCTTTCCGCTGAGTCGTAAGCCTCAGTTCGATGTTGGCCTCGGCTGCCCGCAGCATGCGCCCCGCCAATCCGCCCACAACGCGCAATCTGTTCTCATCAATATCCATCAGAGTGATGGCAGCCACGGGCAATTCATCGCCCCTCTCGATGAAACCTTCGATAAGCTCTGGGGTATAGGTGCTGCCTCCACCGATGACACAGATCTTCAGTCCACTCACTTCGCGACTCCAGAATTGGACGCAGATGCCGCTTCGCTTACACGTAGGTTTTCTCAGATAAGGTCGCTTTGCTTACAAAGAAACCAGCGCTTGTCTGCGTTCATCCGCGTCCTATACGCTGTGGCTCAGAGATGGCTACACTTGCCGCCTGTCCGGTGACGAAGATCAGTGGGGCATCCTTATCCAGTGGCAGCGTGTGGTCATTGTTCTTCAACAAGACCAGAGATTTGCGAACCACCTCGCGTGCGAGCTCTCGATGCCCCTCAGCCCCCACGACGTGGAGCAAGGATTCATCCGCAAACGATCTCTCAGAGAGCTCCAGTTGGAATCTCCCGGTGAGAATTCGCCGCACGGCATCGTCAATCCTCTCCATCCGCACATCCCCGATATTAACCGCTTTGGTCAAGCTGCTGATAAAGGCATTGTAGTCGTAAGGCACCATGATCACGTCCAAGCCAGCATTGATGGAGGTGACAATATCACTGTAATAGTCGCCCGGAATCTGGTCAATGCCCTGCCAGTCGGAGACGAGAAAGCCCGCAAAGCCCAACTCGCCCTTTGGCACGTCGGTCAGATGGTTGCAGCAGGTTCAGTCCGCTCGTCGAAGGTTCCCACTACCACCGCTCGCGATGCACGCGCGCCCCGTCATATTGCGTGCGCGGCTCCTTCTCCTCCGCCGGATGGCCAATAGAGATCAGGTTAAGCGGAATGATGCTCTCCGGTATGCGCAGCACCTTGCGTACGGCAACGGCCCGATCCGCTTCCGGATGCACCCCCAGCCAGACAGCGCCGAGGCCCAGTGCGGCAACCGCCAGGAGCAGGTTCTCGGTAGCTGCAGAGCAATCCTGCACCCAGTGGCGCGAGAGGGATGGATCGCCGCACACGGCGATGCACAAAGGCGCTTCGAAAAGCATCTTGCCGTAGGCGTGGACCTCGGCGAGAGCATCCAGCGTCTGCCGGTCGGTCACGACGACAAAGCGCCACGGCTGGCTGTTACCGGCCGAGGGGGACGCCATCGCCGCTTCCAGCAACGTCTTGACGTCCTCCTCGCCGACCGGGTCAGCCGTGTACCTGCGAATGCTGCGCCGTGTGAAGATCGTCTGGATCAATTCTCTCTTGACAATAGACACAACAGACATTGCCATTCCCCTTTTGTCGCGCAGATACCAGAGGCGGTGAGATGTTTGTCATCCGGCCAATATCCCGTCGATGACCTCTAGTTCCTCATCTGTGAACTGGAGTGTTTTGAGCGCGCCCACGTTGTCTTTGATCTGCTCGACCCGGCTGGCGCCTGCCAGAACCGAGGTTATCGCGGGGTGACGCAGGTTCCAGGCGAGGGCCATTTGGGCCAAGGTTTGGCCTCGCGCCTGGGCGATTTCATTTAGCCGGCGCACCTTGGTCAGCTTTTCTGCGGTGATGTGCCGCGGTTTGAGGAATCCGTGCGGCTTGGCGGCGCGAGAATCTTGTGGAATGCCCTCTAGATATCTGTTGGTCAGAAGCCCTTGCGCCAGGGGGCAAAACACGATACAGCCGATGCCCTCTTCCTGGAGCGTGTCGAGAAGCCCCTCTTCGATCCAGCGGTCGAACATATTGTAGGAAGGTTGGTGGATCAGGCAGGGGGTGCCCAGTTCGCGCAAGATTCTCGCTGCCCGGCGGGTTTGTTCAGGAGTATAAGAAGAGATGCCCGCGTACAGCGCCTTGCCCTGGCGGACAATGTGATCGAGGGCGCTCATCGTTTCTTCCAGCGGAGTGTCAGGGTCGGGGCGGTGATGGTAGAAAATGTCCACGTAATCGAGGCCCATGCGTTTAAGGCTCTGATCAAGGCTGGCGATGAGATACTTGCGCGATCCCCACTCGCCATACGGGCCGGGCCACATCCGATAGCCGGCCTTGGTAGAGATGATTAGCTCGTCTCGGTAGGGGGCCAGGTCTTGTCGCAAGATGCGGCCAAAGGTCTCTTCGGCCGACCCCGGTGGCGGGCCATAGTTGTTGGCCAAATCAAAGTGGTTGAGGCCGAGATCAAAAGCGCAGACAGCCATAGCGCGGGCATTCTCAAAGGTGTCTACTCCGCCAAAATTGTGCCACATCCCCAGCGAAACAGCCGGGAGCAGCAAGCCGCTTTTACCGCAGCGGTTGTACACCATCGTATCGTACCGGTGGGCAGATGCCATAGTATGCTCCTTTTTCAGTCCATCACCTCGAACTCCCCTTGCAGCCCACTCTGGGAGTGCGACCCGATCCATAGGCGGAATCCTCCCGGCTCAGTCACGCGCTCCATGTCGATGTTGTGGAAGGCCAGATCATCCGTGTGAAGCTCGAAGAGCACTTGTCGGCTCTCCCCAGGCTCCAGCGCGATCCGCTGGAAGCCCTTTAGCTCCCTGACCGGCCGCGTCACTGAGCCGACCAGGTCGCGCACGTAGAGCTGGACCACCTCGACGGCCTTTGCCCCTCCGGTGTTGGTTACCGTGACCGCAGCCGTCAGTGTCTCCCCCATCTTCAATTGCTGCGCCGATAGTTGCAGGTCGGTGTATTCGAACGTGGTGTAGCTCAACCCGTACCCGAACGGGAAGAGCGGCCCGTGGTCCACATCCAGGTGCTTGGCAGTGAATCCCTGGGGGTCTAGGGGCGTGCCCGTGGGGATGCTGGGAACGTCGTCCCGCGGTGGGCGGCCGGTGTTCTTGCGGTTGTAGTAGATCGGCACCTGGCCGACCGTGCGCGGAAGGGTAGCCGGCAGCCGGCCCGACGGCGACTCCACCCCGAAGAGCAGGTCGACGATGGCCGGCCCGCCCATGGTGCCCGGGTGCCAGGCCAAAAGTAGCGCTCCCACCTTCTCGATCACGGGTTCCAGGGTGAGGGGCCGCCCGGTCATGATCACCGCGACCAGCGGTCTGCCCGTCTCCGCCAGGGCATCCACCAACTGCTGCTGAGCGCCGGGCAGGTCGAGGAAGGCCCGGCAGTGGGCTTCGCCGCTCAGCCCCGCGTCCTCGCCCAGGAAAGCCACCACCGCCTCCGCCTCCCGCGCCGCGCCCACCGCCTGGGGAATCATGCTCTCGTCCGCGCTCCGGCAGTTCTCCAGGCCCGGAGCGTACACCACCTTCTCCTCGCCCAACACCTCCCGCAAGGCCTGCAGCGGTGTGCGGCTCTCCTCGTCCCTCCCGTCGAAGACCCAGCAGCCCAACTGATCCCTGCCCGCGTCAGCTAGCGGCCCGACCACGGCCAGCCTATCGAGTTCGTTGTTCAGCGGTAGCAGACCGTCGTTCTTGAGCAGCACGCAGCTCTCCCGCGCCGCCTTCCGGGCTGCCTCCAGGTGCTCGTCGCAGAGGACCACTGCCTGGCGCTCCTGCTCGTAATACGGATTCTCGAACAGTCCGAGTCGGAACTTGATCCGCAGGATGCGCCGCACCGCCTCGTCGATCAACTCGATGGGGAGCGCACCCTCCTCGATCAACGCCTCGATGTGCTCTGCGTAGCTGGTACTGACCATCTCCATGTCAACGCCGACCATGACCCCCTTGAGTGCTGCCTCCTTCTCGTCGGCGGCGAAGCCGTGGGGAATCATCTCGATGATCGAGTTCCAGTCGCTGACCACGAAGCCGTCGAAGACCCACTCCCCTTTCAGAATCTGTCGCAGGGTGAACGCATTGCCCGAAGCTGGCACGCCGTTCAGATCGTTGAAGGCGCTCATCAGCGTGGCCACACCTGCCTGGACGCAGGCATGGAAGGGGACCAGGTACACGTCCCTTAGCAAGCCTTCGGGTATCCAGGTGGCGTCGTAGTCCCGGCCTCCCTCGGCCGCACCGTACCCCACGTAGTGCTTGGCACAGGCCGCGATCCGCTCCGGATCGGCCAGATCCTCTCCCTGAAAGCCCTCCACCATGGCCGCGCCCATGCATGCGGCCAGATAAGGATCCTCACCGCCGCCCTCGGCGATCCGGCCCCAGCGTGGGTCACGAGCGATGTCAACCATGGGGGCGAGAGTCCAGTTGATGCCAAAGGCAGCCGCCTCTCGGGCGGCGATCCGAGCCCCTTCGCGCGCGATCTCCGGATCGAACGTCGCCGCCTGCCCCAGCGGAATCGGGAAGACGGTCCGGAAGCCATGGATCACGTCCCGGCCCAAAATCAGCGGAATGCCCAGCCGCGACTCCTCCACCGCCAGGCGCTGGTACTCGCGGGCCTGCTCGCCGAGGATATTGAGGAATGAGCCCGCGGCCCCCTGGCGAATCAGTTCCTTGTATCCTTCGTCCGTACCGCTGATCTGCCGCATCTGCCCGACCTTCTCCGCCAGGGACATCTGCGCCAGCAGATCGTCTATGCGCTCTTCGCAGCTCATCCGAAGAACCTCCTCTCTAGTTGATGTATCTCTTACTGGTCAGCGTTGGCAGCAGATAAGGGGAGCATCAAACGTTCATCAGTGGATTCAGCATATCAACGCTCACTTTGATCAGTTTGGGAGCAAAGGGTTTGGCGTCGCCACAGGAGTAGTAGCACACCTTCAGCCCCTTGCCATGCGCCCATTCAACTGCTCGACGATCCGCCGGTTTGAACAGATCGATGACACAAATCCTCAGCCCGCTCACTTCGCGCCTCCGTTGTGGCTCAGAGACGGCTGCCCTGCTGTCCTGTCCAGATGGTGAAAAAGGGAAAAAGCGAGTGTGCAGGATACTACACTCGCCATCTAGTGAGAGTTCTTCCTGATGACCACAACTATAGTTGCCAAGGCCCCCGCCGTCCGGCGCCGGCGGAGACCCATGACGCGAGAGCGCCTATTTGCCCACCACAACGTAGTCGGTGCTGTCAAATCATACTCAGAAGTGCCAAGAAAGTAAGTTGAGGTAGAACCTCCAATAGGATACCCCGCTTCGATCCAGTCTTCTATGCCCCCCGGATAACGGCGGATGTTTTTATAACCTTCAGCTTGTCAGGCGCGATAAGCAGCTCGGCTAATCTGATCAACCCCAGTTTGTTCTTGATATCTTCTTCTGCTGTAGTCATTACTACTCTCCTTTTTCAATCACTTGATTTCATCGGAGAGTGTCAGATTGAGTCTCGTCTATCTCATGTTTGTTACTTCCCATTTGCCCTAATCGCCTTGACCAACGCAGCCAAACCCTTGAAGAACTTTCCATTCATCATGATCAGCAGCGCATGCAACATCTCACGAGAGACCGCTCCATCCCCCATCATCAGCATCAACCGTAAAGGCGCTTCCCGAACAATGGCTTGCATCAATTGTGCGGTAGGGCTATCCGGGTCATCCTTGATCATGCCTTGGATCTGGCGATTCATCATATTCCCAAGCTGCCTGCCAATGAAAGAATCCTTCATATCTCCGATGGGCGTGTTGATCGTAAAGGGTTCTCCCTCGATAACCTCATTTCCTGGTACTGCCTTACCAAGTAAGTTTTCGAAATCTGCCTGCCCGATCTGAGCACCTTTCGGGAAACCATAGTAGGCGGTGAGCGCCTGACGGTCAACAGCGGGGGCCTGTGCCTGGGATGACTTCATTTCCACCGTGGCTGAGAGGCGGATATCGCGGGAGGAAGCCCCAACCAGGATTTCAAACGTCCCGGACTCGACATGCCAATCGTTCAAGTCGGTGTTGTAGTAAGCGAAGGCGCGTTGACCCAACTCAATGGTTACTTTGGTTTCTTCACCTGGCCGGAGTTCGACTTTGGAAAATCCCTTTAACTCTTTTTCGGGTCTGAATGCAGTTGCTTCGACATCCTTCACATAAAGCTGGACAATCTCTTTGCCGGTCACCTGGCCAGTATTCTTCACCTTGATGGTGACAGTCAACGTATCGCTATCTGCAATGGTACTCTGGCTCAACTGGAGGTCGCTGTACTCGAAGGTGGTATAGCTGAGTCCGTGCCCAAAGGGGAAGAGCACATCACATCCCGCCGTATCGTAATAGCGATAGCCAACGTAGATGCTTTCTCGGTACTCGACGGTCCTGGGTCCACCAGGGAAGTAGTGATACGAGGGGGTGTCTTGTAGCTTTACGGGGAAGGTTTCGGCCAGTTTTCCGCTTGGGTTGACTGTACCATAAAGGATATCGGCGATAGCGCCCGCACCTGCCTGGCCTCCCAGATAACCTTCCACAATGGCCTGGACTTGATCCACCCAGTCCATCTCAATGGGTGATCCATTACTCAAAATGACGACCACTTCTGACTGAGCCTGTGCAACCGCTTCGATGAGTGCATCATGACTTGGGGGCAATTTCATGTGCACGCGGTCCAAACCTTCGACCTCAAACAGGTCGGTCAGGCCAGCACAGATCACAACGACTTCTGCCTCTTTGGCAACCTCGACAGCTTCCCGGATCAGTTCATCATCCACTTGATCCCCTTTGAGGCTATAACCAGGAGCATAGCTGACATTGTCGTCACCGACAAGTTTGACGACCTCATCGTAGATATTGTCCACTTGGGTTGGATTGATCAACGAACTTCCCGCGCCCTGGTAACGAGGTGTTTTGGCAAACTGGCCTATCAAAGCAACTTGAGCGTTTTTCTGCAGGGGTAGGATATCTTGTTCGTTCTTGAGCAAGACCGCACCTTCACCGGCGACGCGTCGGGCCAATGCATGATGGATCTGACGGTCGTAGGCATAGTCTTCTGAGAGAGTCTCCTGCGCTTTAAAGATCATCGTCAGGATGCGTTCAACAGCCTGATCTAGAATGGCTTCGTCTAAACGCCCTTCCTGAACCGCAGCGACAATTTGGGCATCGTTGCCATTCTTTACTCCGGGCATTTCAAGCTCAACGCCTGCGGCCAATCCTTCTACGCGCTCGTTCATCGCACCCCAATCGGTGACCACCAACCCTTTATGCCCCCATTCTTCTTTCAGGATGTCGGTCATCAGGTGTTTGTGTTCGCTACAGTAGGCGCCGTTGACTTTGTTGTAGGCGCACATCACTGTCCAGGGTTGGGCTTCTTTGACGGCGATCTCGTAGCCAGCCAGGTAAATCTCGCGCAGCGCCCTCTCGTCCACGATGGCGTCGATGGTCATGCGGCGATATTCCTGGTTGTTGACCGCATAATGCTTCACCGAGGTGCCGATACCCTGGCTTTGCACACCCCTGATGTGGCTCTTGGCGATCTCCCCGGTCAGGTAGGGATCCTCCGAAAAATACTCAAAGTTGCGGCCACACAAGGGTGAACGCTTGATATTGACGCCCGGTCCCAGGATAACGCCCACTTTTTCTTCTCGGCACTCTTCTCCCAAGGCCTCGCCAACTTGGTAGACGAACTCCCGGTTCCAGGTGGCGGCCAGCGCCGAGGCGGTGGGGAAACAGGTAGCAGGGACGCTGTCGGTGAGCCCAAGTTGATCGCTATCTCTGGCCTGTTTTCGCAGCCCGTGGGGGCCGTCCGTCACCATAATCCGGGGAATTCCCAGACGTTCGATCCCTTTCAAATACCAGAAATCCAACCCCGAACAGAGTGAGGCTTTTTCTTCCAATGTCATTTGTGAGATCAGTTCTTTCACGTCCTTCATCGAAATGCTCCTTAGAAACACTAAACGCAAATCTCAGTCAGGAAATCTCTGACAACTTTCACGTAAGTACCAAACTGATCACGGCGGATATTATGTGTAGCCCCCGGAAGATGGGAAATTCTAAGCTCTGGTAAATATCTTTGAGTCTCTTTGGCCGCATCCAGTGAAACGATTGATCCTTTCTCTCTGTCGCCAATGATCATCATGGCGGGACAGGTTACCCTTTCAAAGATTGCTAATTCAATAGACTTGAAGTCCATGCCCTTCATGCTGGATAGGAAATCACCACTCACACGACGTTTTGATTCAATCCAGGGTACCAGTTCTTCGTCTGACCAACCTGGGTTCATTTTCCTGGCCAGAGGTTTGGCGAGAAATCCAGGCAAATACTTGAACAATTTCATCACCCGGACCATCATTACCCCGATTTTCTCTACATCCATATCCCCGCCGAAAATAGGCTCCCCTGGCAAAACAATAGGAGGGTCTTCAAGGATGATCCCGCCGATCAGATCTGGGTAATGGGCAGCCGTGTAAAGTGATGTTTCAGCGCCAAGTGAATGCCCCATAACCACGGGTCTGTCCAGTCTCAACGCTTTGATTAGCCCGGCCAGGTCTGCCGACCGGGCTTCCACTGAATAATCGCCCTTTGGATTTCCTGAAAGTCCATGGCCGCGAGCATCGACCATGATAACGTCGTAATCCAGTTCCAGAGCCATGGCAACGGGTATCCAACATAATCCATCATCCGTTACGCCATGGGACAGAACAATGGTGGGCTTCTCACCACCTGTGCGGTAATAGTGGATCTGAATATCGTTTACCGAAAGGGTTTCAGAAAACCAGCTTGTCATTTTTTCCCCTAATGTCCCTTGACAATTGAGTGGATCTGTGCCATAATTGTGAACCGAGAGCAACCAAAGAACG